>JBDGRI010000025.1:0-22559 GCA_042218235.1 Candidatus Pacearchaeota archaeon | reverse complement strand
TGTAAACTGCGTAAGCCATTTAATGATAAAACAAAAGAAATTTAAAAATTTCTTTAGGTCTTTAGAGGTTTTGGGTGATTAAATTTAATCTCATTCCCTAATCTGCATACTCTTTACCAACCACGCTCCTGAGGCTAAAAGTAGTGCTCCTCCTATTATGAAGTTCTTTTCCGGGACTTCTCCGAAGATTAAGAATCCCAGCAGAGCTGCCACTATAGGCGAGACAATTATGTCGACGAGGGAGTAAATGTTTGCGTTGATATCTCTTAAGACTATGCTTATGAAAAAGAAAGCTAGGCCTGTTGAGACTATTCCTAAACAAATTGCCCAAACTATTGCCGGAAGGTTTAATCCAAAGAGGGATTGTTGTGTTACTTGTCCTAAGTCCCCGAAGCCTGAAATGAACAAGGCAGGAAGTAAAATTAAGGTTGCGAATCCCATCGACCATGCAATGTCTTTTCCTTGATCTTCTTTTCCTTCATTACGTAAGTAGGTTACCATGGCTGCATAAATTGCCCCGTCGAATAAAGCTATAGCATTTCCTAAAACATGGCCTCCCGAAAAAGGCTTTGCTATGAAAATTCCTCCTATTGCCAATAAGAAAATTAATATGTGAACTTTTCGAGGCTTTTCTTTAAGAAAAATCGTTGAGAAAATAAAAACAAAGAAAGGAGCTACACTCCACAAGACTACGACATTTGCTATAGGCGCGAGAGTCATTGCCCAATTGAACAAACTTATTTGGGCCGCAATTAAAACGCCTACAATTAAAGTGTCCTTCCAATTATTTTTTGGGAATTTTAACGAGTATTTTGTGAACAAAGGGATAGCTGCGAAAATAAAAATCGAGGCGAAAAGAACCCTGTAAAAATTAAGTGTTAAAACCGGGATGGCGTCTCCGGTTAATTTTACAAAAACTCCTATAGAAGCTTCTGCAAGAGTAACTATCAGCAAAGGCAAAAATAGTTTTTTGTCCATACTCTCTTTTTAAGTAAATAGAAGTTTAAAAATTTGGCTCAGTCAAAATCAACTGTAACTTTGCCTGACTTGATTCGGCATTGGCAGGCCAGTCTGTGGTTTTTGTCCCGTTTTAAATCGTATTCTTGTTCTGTTAATTCTGTTAGGTTTTCCGCACCTTCAATTATGTCTATCATGCATGTTCCGCAAATTCCGTTAGTGCAGCCAAAGGGAACACCTAGTTCTTCACAAGCGTCTTTTATTTTTTCTCCATCTTGAACTTCAATTTCATCACCTGTTTCTTTGTCCACAATTTTTGCCATAAATTAACAATTGAGAAGTAGATTAAAAATCTATTCGTTTTCTTTTTCTTCCGGGCTTTTTGTACTTGGGAGACGGAGGGCTTTTATATTCGAACATCTTTTTAATTGGGTCTTCGGAATAACTCGAATTAGAAAAATCACTCGGACTGTGATCTTCCTGTTAATGCCTGTTAAGAGGAACAGGAAAAAATCAAAAATTTGAATCGTGGTGACCTCTTGAGTTTGAGAAAGTTTGTTAAATAGACACTAATTAGTAGTAACAAAGGAGAAAATTTTATAAAAGAAAGCAAACATATGTGAAATATGAAGACCCATAAGCTAGAAGGGATTTTGGCAAGCTCCGCTCCTCTAGCCGAGGCTATGTTTTACAAAAATTCAGCACCCAATACCCCTGCACAAAGAACAATGGGAACTGCTGAGCCTTTAATAAATAATTCGGACATTACTCCATATGTTGGTAATTTTCCTGAGAGTTTCGCCATTCCTGCAATTTCTGGATTTGTAGGAGATTATATTGAATATCAGGGCCAAAAAAGAGAAAACAAAATCTTACAAAAAATTGGACAATATTTTCCAGAAATTTCGGCAACTGCAATCAGTGCTTATTTTACATTGGGTGAAACTATCTTGCCACAAATTTTACCTGGCACAGCGGACATAAAAGACATCCCTTCAGCACTAGTTAGCGCATTTGCAGGTTATACAATTGCTAAAGTTGGGAGAAAATCCGGATTTAACAAAAAAATTTATGCACTTTCGGAAAAAGCTACTCAATAGGACCTTGTCAAATTACCTAACTTATGTCGGCAGGAATATATTTTGCCATTTTCTCTAAACCGGACGCAAAGCCCTTTCCTAAATTTTGAATCCCTGTATAGCTACAGCTAAAGTGGTTAGAATATTTTTCGTTTATTGCAGACATGTTTGCATTGTAATTTTGCATTACTTCTTCAATTTCAGAATTCCTTAAAAAATTTGCCTATACCTCTACATAGTTGTCTGTTATGTATTCGTATGCGCTATGGGCTGCAGTGCATGCGTCTGCAACGCCAGTAATTAATTGTTTGAATTGTTTATCAGTTACGTCTCCAGCCGCGAAAACCCCGTCAACATTTGTTTCGGATGTAGCATGGTCAATTTTAACCTCGTCTTTCTTGTTTGTTTTTACCCCCAGGTCTTTTGCTAAATCTGAAAGTACGACATGGCCGATTGCAACAAAAACAGCATCGAGATCAAGAGTTTTACTTCCTTTATATTCATTATCTAGGACTACCTGATTTACAGTTTTATCACCTTTGATTTCTGTTACGTTTGTATTATTTATGACTTCGATATTGCCCTTTTTCTTTACTCTTTCTCCGTTAATTGGCTCCGGATGTATTTCTTCGCCTCGATAAATTATGTAAACATGGTTAGCACTTTGCGATAAAGCCAAGGCGTCTTTTGCTGCTGAATCAGATCCCCCTATAATACCTACGTTTTTACCTTTGTAAAGAGGTCCATCACATAAAGCACAATAATGAACTCCCTTATTTTCAAATTCCTCGGAACCTTTCACACTTTCTGGAAGTTTCTTCCACTTTGTTCCTGTTGCTACCAATATCGTTTTGCCATGATAGGTTCTTTTCTTGGTCTTTACAGAAAATCCTTTCTTTATTTTTTTTACTTCTTCTGCCTTTTCTGAACTTATAGTAACCTCATCATAATCTCTAGCATGGTCTTCGAGCTTCTTTGCCAATTCATGTCCTGTCAGGCTTTTAAAACCTGGATAATTTTCGACTAAATCGGTTGTCGTTATAACTCCCCCAATAGGTAATTCAGAACCGCTTGCATGACCTAAAACCAATGATTTTAAGCCTAAACGCCCAGCATACATCGCTCCAGATAGTCCACTTCCTCCCCCGCCTAGAACTATAAAGTCGTATTCTTCAATTTCTGAACTGTTGCTTTTTGATTCTGACATTTTTGAACTCGTTTAAGCAATAAAGAAATGCGCTCCTTTTTAAGTTTGCGGTGTAGTGCGCGCAAAAAATTTTGTTTTAACTAATTCGCTTTTTCTTGCGAAAAATCAAATTAGAGCCGGGATTCGGGCCTAGGAACCCATGAAAACGAAGTTTTCCTAAGATTGGCTTTCCTAATAGAATATTGTTAAACATTGTTTAAGGTTTCAGCCTGTTGCTCTTTTCTTCACTTTTTTCAGAAAATAACAACAAACCCAAGGCTTCGAATCAATGCGCGAGCCGGGATTCGAACCCGGGTTACGGCGTTGGCAACGCCGCGTTCTGCCGCTGAACTACTCGCGCTCTAACATGTAATAATATTGAAGTTTTTAAAATCTATGGAGAAACATCGTTTTCCCTAAAATCGTCTTTCCTTACATAAATGCCCTAATTTTTTAAAACAAAAAATTAACCGAAGGCAGCAAGATAATTTATTACTCCTGCGAAAGCTACCCATAAGAAGTAAGGAATTAGCAAATAGGAAGCATTTTTATTGAATTGGTGTGAATAAAAAACCATTATTCCGATGGAAATCCAGAGTAAAATTAACTCGAAGAAGGCGACTTGCAAACTTTTTAGGCCAAAGAAAATTGCACTCCAAAGAATGTTTAGTGCAAAATTAGATCCATAAATTATAGCTATATCTTTTGCTCGGGATTCGTTATTTGTCCAAATTAAATAAAGCGAAATTGCTATTTGTAAGAAAAGAACATTCCAAACTACAGGAAAAACACGGCTTGGCGGAGTTATTTCGGGTTTTATGGAATCATACCATTTAGTACTTGTGTTTGGCGAGCTGAATTGGCTTCCAATAAAAGCTACAGCGAAGACAATTAATAAGCAAATTATAAAGTTTTTGATTTTTTTGTTTTTGTATTATTTCTTCTTTTTCTGTCGGAAAAAGCTGCTTCGTATATATTTAACAGATATCTGAAGTGGGCCTAGAAAAATCTCTTCGAGATTTCAGCCCATAACTCTTTTCCAAGTCTTTAGGCAGAAAATAGCTATGGTCCCCGCAGGGATCGAACCTGCGACCTTCTCGGCGTAAACGAGACGTTCTACCACTGAACTAGGGGACCTCAAGCAATTTAGAATTAGCCTGACTCTTATTTAAATTTTTGTTATTCTTTATTTTTTATTGATTGGTTTTTCTATAATAGATAACAAGTTTCAATTATAGTCTATTATCTCTTGTTCGCCGCTAATAATTTCTGAAAAAAGATTCCCTATATCCTCGTAAGAATTTGTTATAAGCCGGGCATACTCGTTTAAATGGGGGTTACCTCCAGAAACCTTATGGAAAAACTCAAACCCTTCTTTCATGCCTTCAAAAGTTTCACTTAAAATCGAATATCCATCAATCATCCTTTTTTCTAAGTCTAAGTTCTTTCTCAAACGATTAGTCATAAGCTGGTAATTTACTAAGGCAGATGAATTTTCCCCCAAGATTTCTGCTATTTTAATTTTGTAGCTTTCGAAAACTTTCTGGTTTACATTAAGCAAATCATTGTCCACGAAATTTAGTATCTCATCGACCTCATTTTTTTCGTACTCTAAAAATTGAACAAAATTCTCATGGTTCTCACATTGGGACTTAAAGTATAGCAACGGATTCTCTATGGCTTCCCTAATGCTATATGTCAAATTCCCTCCCGGAAAACCTATAGAAAGATAATCTCTATCCTTTTTGGTGTTCTCTATCTCTAAATCCAGATTTCCTCTTCTGTGCCTGATTTTTGCGCCACTAAGATTCTCTTGAACCATTGTAAAGGACACAAAAGGATCTTTTAAATGCCTATCGGATAGTTGTGATTCGATGATAAAAACAATTTGAATTATGTGTTGCAAGTTAAATTTTTGTTAAATGGCTTTCTTCGATAATTTCGTCAACCATTTCTTTATAGCTTTTCCTTCTTCTTGATAAATAAGTCCTTCCTTCTCGATAATTTACTTCGGCAGGCATAGGCCTTAAGTTATAGATTCCTCCCATCGAATAACAATAGGCACCCGCGTTTTTGATTAATAGTATGTCGCCTTCTCTTACCTCGGAGAGTTCTCTATCTGAACCAAAGCAATCTCCACTTTCACAAATATTTCCTACAACGTCATATTTTTTTAATTCGCCTTCAGGATTGGAGATGTTTTCTATCTGGTGATACGCTTCATAAAACATGGGCCTAATTAACTGAGGAAAACCTGAGTCAGTTCCAACAATCAGCTTTTCTCCATTCGGCTTTATAGTGGTTGCCTCTATCAAAAAATGGCCTGCTTCACTTACCAGGTATTTTCCCGGTTCAAAACAAATCGAAAGGTCTTTTCCATACTCCTCGCACTTTTTTGAAAACATTTCAAGAACTTTTTTTCCAAAATCCCGGTAATCAGGGTACTTGTCTTCTTCATGGTGAGGTACTTTAAAACCGCCTCCAAAATCAATAAAAGACAAGTTTGGAAAATTTTCAGGTTTAGCTATGTCCAGGATATTCTTTATTCCTTCCATCATTTGCACCGTTTCAGGAATCCCTGACCCTGTATGCTCATGTAAACCTATAATCTTCAAACCATGCTTTTGAGAAATTTCCTTAACCTACTCCAGTTTTCTTATAGGGACCCCAAACTTTGTAGCCTCGCCTCCAGTCCTTACCCTCTCATTTTCTCCTGCCACAACATCAGGATTAAACCTTATACAAACTTCGGATTCGGGATAGCACTGACCGTATTTCTCAAGTCTTGATAAAGAACCGATATTAAAAAGAACTCCTTCTTTCATTACATTATGCATTTCGTCATCGTCGATTTTATTAGCAGTAAAAAGAATTCTTTCTTTAGGGAACCCTGATTTTTTGGCAAGCAAAACATCGCCATAACTTACCGCATCAACATAAGACCCTTTTTCTTTCAGCATATTTAAAATTGAAACGTTGTAATTAGCTTTCATAGCGTAATATATCCCAAGATTCTTGCTAGGAATGAACTCTTTAATCTCTTCATATCTCTTGCTAATCAGATCCTCATCGTATAGATATAAAGGAGTGCCATATTTTTTAGGTGCCTCTAAGAGGACATTTTTTTCTACCATTATTTAACTTTTCTATATTGGCACATATTATAAAGTTTTTTAAATGGGAGTTCATTAAGGATGTTAATGGCTGACAAATCTCAGAAAAAAGAGGGTGGTAACGAGATTCCTGGAATGGAACTTAATGAGGTAAAAAACCCTAATGCGCAACCTCAAGCTCCCCCTCAAAACCAAAGCCAAAATCAACAGCCTAGCCAACAACCTTCTAAAGAAGAAATCGAACAGATCAAAAAAGAAATTGAACCTGTAAAAAAATCTCTGACAAAAAAATACAATTATATTCAATCTATAAGCATCCTTCCACCACAGTCAATACCTCATTTTATTGAAGAGGAGCTTTCCGATTCTAAAGAATTGCCTCAAGGAATGAATCCAAAAGAACTGGAGAATTACACCCATATCAACATAATAGTTTCTAACGAACAACAAAAACAAATACCAAAAGTCAAAGAGGAAGCAATAAAACAAGTTGGAGAATTGAATAGGAATTTCTGGATCCATGTTAGAACCCCTAATGATGTATGGGAAATTTGTTTAGATCAAAAATTCGAATTAAGTAATGCCATTGGAATGTCATTCCCGATTTATGACAAAGGAATTTTGGCTGGCTTGAGAGTTGCAGAAATCCACAAATCCATGGTGGTTCAAAAATTCGAAAAGTATGTTGTTAGTTATGTTATTTCTGGAAGTTTAGTTAGAGGGGACGTTACTAAAGAATCTGATGTAGATGTTTTTGTTGTAATTAACGATACTGACGTTAAAAAGATGCCTAGAATGGAGCTGAGGGATAGATTGAGAAACATCATTTACCAATATGTTTCAGAAGCAATGTCCGTTTCAGGCGCTCATAACCAGCTGGAACCACAGATTTACTTGTTGACTGATTTCTGGGAAAATGTTAAGGATGCTCACCCTGTGATGTTTACTTTCATTAGGGACGGTGTTCCGCTTTACGATAGAGGAACATTTATGCCGTGGAAGACCTTATTGAAAATGGGTCGTTTGAAACCTAGCCCCGAGGCCATTGACATGTTTATGTCGGCTGGCGACAATACTACTAAACGTTCAAAGAAGGCATTATTAGACATTGTTGTTCATGATATTTATTGGGGAGTTTTGACTCCATCGCAAGCTTTGTTGATGCTTAATGGGAATCCGCCGCCAACACCTAAAGAAGTTGTTTCTGAAATGGAAAGAGTTTTTGTTAAAGAAGAGAAAATGCTTGAAAAGAAGTACTTGAATATCCTTCACAATATTGTAATAAATTACTATAAGGCTTACGAGAGAGGAAAGCTTAATGAAGTTAGTGGTAAGGAAGTTGACAAGCTTTTGAAAGACATGAATGACTTCTTGACGCGAATGAAAGAACTTCGAGAACAAATAGAGAAACGTACTAGTGCCAAAACAATCGAGAGAGTATATGATGATGTAATTAACCTTTTGAAATCCATTGTTGGAAATTACAAATCAGAGAAAAAACTTCAAGACAAATTCGAAGAAGAGTTTGTTAAAACGGGCAAATTTACCCAACAACATTCGAGAATTTTGAAAGAAGTATTCCACGCTAAAAGAGAATTCAATAAAGGTAAATCCAACATCCAGGAAGTTGACAGAGCAAGAAAAAATGCTACAATTTTGACTAAAGACTTATCTGAATATGCTCAAAGGCAAGAGCTTGAGTCTCAAGAAAAAATTAAGATAGCACTTAGTTACAAAGAAGGAGATAAAGAAAAGACTGCTGACCTATATAATTGCGAAAATGCTAGTTACATGTTTAAAGAAAGAGAAATTAAGAAGGTTACTTCTAAAGGAGTTCAGGATAGCAATTTGGAAGAAGCCAATAATGCAATTAAAGAACAAAGAAAGAAAGCTTCTGTTGAATTTGATCCTAAAATACTAGAATCTCTAAAGAAAGAGTTAGGCGAGTTTAAGATCTCGCTTTAATTTTTGAAGATGGCTAAAAAGAGGTTTGATTTGAAAGAAAAGCCAAATTACGAATTTATGAAGAATTTTTCTTTAGGCAGTATTCCGGATTTGGATACTTGTGTTCTTGGTGCTTTGGAGATGTTTTCTTCTGAAAAATTGGAGCAAATAAAAATCCCCAAACATAAAAGAATGATTGTCGTTGGGAGCGGTAATGCCTTGGCTGCGGGAAGAATCATTTTTGAAAAACAAGATGCAGTTTTTGCTTCTGAGTCTGATTATAAAAAGAAGCTTAAAGAAACGAAATTTGATTTAGGCGTTGTTGTTTCAGCATCGGGAAAAAAGCATGCTCCAAGAATCTCTAAAAAACTTTCTGATGAAGGTTTAAAGACAGTTTTGATTACAAATAATTCCTCTGCGCCGGCTAAAAAATATGTCGATAAAGCATTTACTTTACCAAAACAAAGAGAACCTTACACTTACAATACTTCGACTTACCTTTCAATGATTTTTGCTCGTGAAGGCGAGAAGCCTGAAAAGATCTACAATCATTTGGAAGAAGTGGACAAAAAATTGAATAAAGATTTTAGTAAATATGAATCTTATTTCTTGGTGGTTCCTTCTAAGTTTGATTCTGTTAGAGAAATGTTGGTTACAAAGTTTGACGAGCTTTTTGGGCCTAAAATTAACGGCAGAGTTTATACTGAAGAACAAATTAAGCATGCTAAAACTGTAATTAAAGACAAAAAAGAACTTTTCATAAGTTTTGGTGTTGAGAATAAGAATTTTGGTTACAAAAGCAATAGGCTTGAAGTTCCTTTGCCAAATAAAGCAGGCTTTGGTGCAATGATTGCTACAGCGTATTATGTTATCGGGAAAATTCAAAAGTCAAAAGAGCCTTGGTTTAAAGAAAACATAAAAGATTATACTGAAAAGATTTCAAAGATTTTCAATCAAAAAATAAAATCTATTGTAGAATGATGGAAGTTAAAATAAGGCAAGCGAAGAATAACGAGGAAGATTCTGCTATCTACGGTGAGCTTTATAGAAATAACTGTTTGGAAAAAAATAAGGCAATTTATGGTAAGGAGTTTAAAGACATAGGATCCGAGCCTGGAAAAGCAGATTTCGGGGTTGGTTTGCGTTCAGGAGAAATTGTTCTTTTTGCAGAAATTGAAGACGAAGTAGTAGGTTACTTGCATGGAAAAGTTTTGAACAACTATGAAAGAGAAGAGTCGGAAGGTTCGATTTATGATATCTTTGTTTTGGAGAATTATAGAAAAAAGGGAATAGGTACTGGGCTAGTCAATCATTTCAGAGAAATGCTTGAAGAAAAAGGAAGCGACAAAAATAAAAACATTATTTATACTCCACCGCTTGAACTAGAACTGGATAAGGCAATCAAGTTTTTCGAAAGTTTAGGATTTGAAGTTAAAGCAAGAGTTTACGGAAAAGAGGTAAAATAATGGTGAAAGAAGTAACAAAAGAAGGAGAAAAATATTTTCAATGTGAAGAATGTGACCTATATTATAAAACTAAAGAACTTGCAGACAAATGCGAAGAATTTTGTAAGAAGAATAATGCTTGCAGTATAGAAATAACTAAACATGCGGTAAAATTGTGATGGCAAAAAAGATTTACCTTTCGGGAGATCATGCAGGTTTTAAGTTGAAGGAAAAGCTTAAGGATTTTTTAGAGAAGAAAGGATACAAAGTTGAGGATTACGGGCCTTATGAGTACAATAAGAAAGATGATTATCCTGATTTTGTGATTCCTATGGCCAAGGAGGTTTCTAAAGACTCCGGTTCTCGAGGGATTGTTATTGCAGGTTCCGGGCAGGGAGAGGCAATTGCAGCGAACAAAATTAAAGGTGTTCATGCAGCACTTTATCATGGAGGAAGCACTAAAATAGTAAAAACAGGCCGGGCTCACGACAAAACAAACGTTTTATGTATAGGTTCAAGATTTGTAACCGAGGATGAAGCTAAGCGTGCAATAAATGTTTTCTTAAATACAGAATTTGACGGCGGTCGGCATGCCAGAAGAGTTAATAAGGTTAGGCGGAATAGTGATTGTTGAGAATGGTTGGATATTCTGTAAAATGGGTTTCTAAAAAAGAGATGCCGAACTATTTTGGACATTTTAATGTTTATGTTTCTGATTCGTGGAGAAATAGGCTTCCCAAAAACCGAAAATATATGTAAGAAAAGATTTACCGAAAATAATCAGGGAATTTGTTCTCCAACACGAACTAGTGCATGTGTGGTATTTCAGCCAATTCAAAAACAGCAAGCGGACATCTAGCTATGTTCATGAAATAATGGCTAACCTTTATGGAATTTCTAAAATTCCTTTGGGTTTTATCCCGACTGGAATTTGGGTCGCTTATGGGAGAGTAAGTAAGTATTTAGGAAAACTAAACTCTATTCCTGCTGTGTAGATTTTAAGTAATTCTGGTTAATTTGTTCCCAGTTTATTACTTGGAAGAAATCGTCAACATATTTTGCTTTTTCGTTTTGGTGCTTGAGGTAATATGCATGTTCCCACATGTCTATTCCCAAAATGGGGATTTTTCCTTCTGTTAAAGGATTATCCTGATTAGGTGTTTTTACAATTTCGAGAGCGTTTCCGTTTTGAGGATTTACTACTAGCCATGCCCAACCACTTCCAAAAATTCCTAAGGCAGTGTTTTTGAATTTTTCTTGGAAATCTTCTAGGCTTCCGAAAGTGTCTTTAATTGCTTGTAGAATTTCGCCTTGTGGTTCAACATCTTTTTTTAACATTGGCCAGAAAATGCTATGATTGTAATGTCCTCCGCCGTGGTTTCTTACAGCAGTTCGAACTTCTTCAAAAACATCATTTAGGTTTCTAATTAATTCTTCAACACTTTTGTCCTGAAGTTCTTCGTGGTTTTCAAGAGCTGCATTGAGCTTTTTAACATAAGCAGCATGGTGTTTGCTATGGTGGATTTCCATAGTTTTTGCGTCAATATGAGGTTCTAAAGCGTCATACTCGTATCCTAGTTGAGGTACTTCGTGTGCCATATACAGCTAAAGCCGTGAAGCGAATATATAAAAGTTTGGTAAAACTTGAGAGTGGACATTTTGGTTAAATATTTAAGATTTTATTGTTTTTCATTTGTAATGAAAGTCTACTTAAAGGAATTCAAGATAAAATATCTCTTCGAACTTATTTGGGAAGTCCTGGATTTCAAAACATTGAGGAATCTTGGATTGATTGATCCCTATCACTGGCTAAGAATAATTAAAAATGGGATTATTAAGAGGCGAGAATCGAGGGCCTTAATGATCTACGGCAAAAGTGAAATTATTGGCGGCATTTCGGCCGTTAAAACAAAAAACAAATTTTGGAAGGTCGGCATTTTCATTTTCAAAAAATACAGGAGCAAGAATTTAGGTCAGAAAGCCATTAAAGAATTAGTAAAATATGGAAAGAAGAATGGCTGGAAAAGGCTTAAAGCAGAAACTCTTAACTCAAACAAACCTGCACAAAAAATCTTGAAAAAAGCAGGATTTAAGCAAGTCGATAGAAGCAATAGAGAAACTTTCTTTGAGAAAAATCTCCAATAGTTAAAAAAAGCGAACAGATATTTAAATGTCAAAAAACCAGGTTCATTATGAAAAAAGTGATTGAGCTTAAGGACGTCTGGAAAAAATATAACGAAGGACAAAGAAACGAAGTTATAGCGGTTAAAAATCTTGATGCTGAAATCTACCAAGGAGAATTCGTTGCTTTCATGGGTCCTAGTGGTAGTGGTAAAAGTACTTCCATGAACTTAATAGGTAGTTTGGACACTCCTTCAAAGGGAGCAATTTATCTCGATAATCAAGACATTTCAAAGCTTAGTGAATCTGACCTAGCTCAACTTAGGGGTAAGAAGATTGGTTTTATTTTCCAAGAGTTTAATCTAATAAAAAACCTTACAGCAAAAGAGAATGTAACATTACCCATGACTTATCAGGGATACTCCGAGCAAGAAATGGATAAAAGGGGAAAAGAGCTTTTGAAAACTGTTGAGCTTTCAGACAGAGAAAATCATTATCCTTCTGAACTTTCAGGAGGAGAACAGCAAAGAGTTGCTGTATCTAGGTCTTTGGCAAATGATCCTGAAGTTATATTGGCCGACGAGCCTACAGGAAATTTGGATTCAAAAACGGGGGAAAAGGTAATGGGCTTTTTGCAAAAACTCAATAAAGAGGGCAAAACAATCATAATAATCACTCACGAAGAGGATATTGCTTTAAGATACGCAGAGAAAATTTATTGGATAAAAGACGGGGAGATAAACAAAGTTACGAAAAATGATAAGAAAAAAGACAAAAGCAACTAACATAATTACGGAAATAAAAAATGAGAGATTACTTTAAATATGCGTTAAAAAATTTAAGAAGTAGGGGAGTGAGAAGCTGGCTTACTCTTTTGGGAATATGCATCGGAATAGCAACTGTAGTTTCTTTGATTTCTTTGGGAAGTGGGTTGAAAACTGCTGTCAACGCTCAATTTTCGGTAAGCTCAACGCAAGTTATAACCGTGGAGGCGGGCGGAGTAACAGGTTTTGGGCCCCCGGGTACAGGAGTGGCAGATCCTTTGACTCAAGATGATGCGGATGCAATACGCCGACTAAGTTCGGTGGAAGTTGTTGCTTCTCAGTATGTTGAGACTGCTGGTGTCGAGTTTAATAACAAAAAAAGTTTTTTGAGTATAGGCTCGATACCTGATAATGAAAAGGCAATAGAATTCATTTACGATAATTACGGAATAGAAATAGATTCCGGGAGCTTTATTGAAGAAGGAGAAGAAAATAAAGTATTAATCGGAGCGGATGTAGCGAATGGTCAAAAGAACGATTTCGGAAAAGACGCAAGAACCGGTCAAGATCTAAACATAGGCGGTAAAGATTTCAAAATTGATGGTGTTATAAAAAAGCAAGGAAGCTTTATTGTAGATGGAACGATCTTTATGAAAGAAGACGACCTAGTTGAATTAAAAAATCTATCCGATGAAGTAGATTCGATTTATGTTAAGGTAAAGAACAAAGAATTAATTGATAAGGCTAAGAAAGAGATTGAGAAACTTTTAAGAGAAAGAAGAGACGTAGAGAAAGGAAACGAAAATTTTGAAGTTACAACCCCTGAAGGATCTTTGAGTCAGGTTAACCAAATTATTTCGGGAATCCAGATTTTCATAATTATAATAGCCTCTATCTCAATACTTGTGGGAATAATAGGAATATCAAATACTATGACCACTTCTGTTATAGAGAGAAGAAGGGAAATAGGCATAATGAAGGCGATAGGTGCCAGAAACTCCAATATATTCTATCAGTTTTTAGTTGAATCTGGTATGCTTGGGGTTTTTGGGGGGATAATAGGCGTAATAATTGGAGTGGCAGTAGGCTTTATAGGGACAAGCGCTATTAATAGCTTTATAGGAGCTACTACAGAGCCTCAAATAAATTTCACTTTGATTTTCTTCTCGATATTAGGGAGTTTTGTTATCGGGGCTGTTTCGGGAGTTACTCCATCTTTAAAAGCAGCTAAACTTGATCCGGTGGATGCAATAAGAGAATGATATCAAAAAAAACTGTAAAATATTCGCTAAAAAACTTAAGCAAGAGTAAATCTAGAAGCATACTTACTATCTTGTCAATAATGATTGGCATAACTACAATATTCATATTTGTAAGTTTTGGGCTGGGGCTTTATTCATATGTCGACGGACTTGTTTCTGATTCTTCGGCCAACAAGATAGTTGTCCAATCTGAAGGTTCGGGACAAGGATTAGGCGATTCTTTTTCTTTTGACGAAAGTGATTTAGAAGCCGTTCAAAAATCTTCGGGGGTTTATAAAGCTACAGGGGTCTATATGAAAGCTGCGGAAATAAAGAAGTCCGGAGAATTAAAGTTTGCTCAAGTAAATGGATACAATCCTGAAAAACCCATCATATTTGAGCTTAATAACGTAGACATTGTTAAGGGAAGGGAATTACAGGCAGGCGACCAAAGAAAGGTGACAATGGGGAATAATTATCTTAAAGATAATGAAATTTTTTCCCGAGCATTAGACGTAAACGATAGAATCAAAGTTAATGGAAAATCTCTTACTGCCATAGGTTTTTATGGATCTACAGGAAATGCCAGAGATGACTCGGCTATTTATGTAACCAAAGAATATTTTGAGGAACTTTTCCCTAACAAAAGCGGGTATGACATGATTTTGGCTAATGTAGATACCTCCAAAATTGAAAGAGTTACAAAAAATATTGAAGAAAATCTGAGAGAATCTAGAGGGCTTGAAAAAGGAGAAGAAGATTTCTATGTGGCAACATTTGAGGATTTGTTGGATGACTTTTCTTCCACACTAGATATAATAGTAGGTTTCATAATTTTGATCGCTTTCATCTCTGTTATAGTTTCAGCGATTAATACTGCAAATACCATGATAACTTCCGTATTGGAAAGGTTCAAGGAAATTGGAATCATGAAATCTATGGGGGCCAAGAATTCTCATGTTTTTGGAATCTTCTTGTTTGAATCCGGATTTTTGGGATTAGTAGCCGGTATTTTCGGAATAGGACTAGGATATATACTGACATACATTGCAAAAGGAATTACCTCTCAATTAGGACTTGGTTTCTTACAGCCGGCTTATCCAATTGAAATGTTTTTGGGATTGTTGGCATTTTCAGTACTTTCTGGTGCGATATCTGGAGTATTACCAGCAATAAGAGCGTCTAAGATTGACCCTGTAGAAGCCTTAAGGTATGAGTAGTTAATTCTTATGAGAATTCTTAGCTTTTTTTCTTTCTGTAAATGAGGTAGATGGCTATCGAAACCGCTAGAATTATTAGAACATAGACCAAAGGACTAGTTGAAGAGTCTTTTTTTTCTACAAAATATTCTGAATTAAAAGGAACTGTTTTATTCAGGGATCTTCTCTTACCAATTTCATCTGTATATTCTATCTCTAGACCAATATTTTTCTTTTCCTTGCTTGGCTTTATCTGGAATTCTGCTGTTGTAAAGTCGTTAGAATCTAAAGACCCTATAACATTTTTTGGAGATCCCTTTATTTCGACTCCTTCTTGTTCTAGAATCTTCATTGTCAATGCCTCAGCATCACTTTTTCCTGTGTTAATAACTTCAAAAGTCAATAAATTCGTTTTCCTATTATAATCTTTCACGAAAACTTCGAAATTTGTTCTAACATCCTTTACTTTTAAGTCGAATTGTTCGGTAAGGGATATTTTGTTTCCGGTCCTTCCGTATTCAACTTCCATTGGGATTTCGCTATCTAAAGCATCTTTGTCTACTCTAACCTTATAAGGAATTAACCATGAAGAATTAAAATCCTTGGAGTAGGTTCCGGAACTTAGTGTCTTCCTTTGATTTTCACCAGGATCAAACGAAATTGGGTATTTTTCTTTTAGTTCAAAAAATGCCTTCCCGCAATCAGGATCTTTCAAACCTTCAACCTGAAAGACTAGCTTAACATAATCACCCGGGACAGCAGGGTAGGGGTCCTGGTTTACCATGGATGCGTCCAATGCGCAACTTTGTTCTGATGAAATCTGGGCCGGAGATAAAACAATGGCCAAAAATATTAGTAATAATAGTCCTCTTTTCATACTTCGTTAGAAATATGATTCCTATTTAAAACTTGTGAAAAATCTAGAGTAATTAAACCATTTAGTTTTTATTGTCCAAAGGAAGTTCGTCATAAATTTATTAGATGACTTGAAAATTCTGACTTATTACATCGTTCATTGATATGAAATTTGTGCTTCATTTTCAATCAGGTTATTTTGGAAATTATGACATGGTGAAGTAGGAAATAGGTGCCTTAAACTAAAGTTTAATCGCCAGGAAAAATCAAACATTTTTAGCCGACCGTTTGAATTTTTGGAAATTTTCAAACGCCCGGACCAGGATTCGAACCTGGGAGCCCCGAAGGGCCGTGGGCTCGAGCCACGTGCATTTCCACTCTGCCATCCGGGCATCTGATTAAAATAATGCACATAAACCACTCTATTGTGATTTTTCGCTTCTATCTCGGAAAAGCGCAATAGGCTGGAATCTTTGATTACTAGGCCTGCCATCCGGGCACTACATCCTAACTAACTAATAAATATTTTAATAAAATTTCTTCAAAATCTTGTAACCACTCAAAAAAAGTTACGAGCGAAAGTTTTATAAGGATTGGCATTAAAATAATAATATGAATATGCCTGATTTGATTGAATGGTACTTTAAAATTAAAGATAAGAAAGAACAAAAAAATAAGTTTAGCCAAAGGAATGAGATTGATTCTGTAGATAAGAAAAATAGAAACAACACTTTCTGGGCCATAACGCTTTCTAGCTTAATTGGTTTAGGAGCTGGAATGTATATTAAGGGGTGTAAAGATGATATAAGCACGGTGTACAATAATTGGCAAAATGAAGAAAATAAAACAGAGGTAGTCGATACTTCTGAAAGGAGCAACCCAAGTAAACCTTCTGATACCACAATCAAAAAAGATACTTCCGATTCTACAAGCAAAAGGCACACTACAGAAAAACCAGATTCTACCTACAAATCGGATAAAGACCAAAAAACTGACACCATCAAAATAGACTCTAAAAGAGTAAACCAATTAGAGGAAAGGGTTAGCGATTTGGAAGAAGACTTTGATTCTCTTAAAGAAAAAGTAGGAGAAAACACTATCAAATACAACAATCTCTCAGATAAAGTAGAAAATATTAGAGATGACCTTGAAGATTTGGATAATCAAGTAGCAAGCATCCATTCTTACCACACTAAAAAAAATGAAGAAATAAAGAGTTCTTTAGAAGAATTGAAAGAAAACTACCAGTCTTTAGAAAAAAGACTGGATAACATTGAAGATTCTGGTGGAAACGATTCAAAAAACGAAGACAAAAACGGTCTTGAAAGAGATTATTCCAGAGGCGGTTTGAGTAAAAAAGAAGATCCCGGAAAACAAATAGTTGAGAATACTGGAGAGTTTTACTGGGCTCCTTTAGTAAAATTCTATGATTGTGCTAACGAACAAATAGTTGAAGGAACTAACAATTTAAGAAATAATCAACCTGACAAATATCAACTAAAAGATGCTTCTTTTGTTATGTATAAGGGCAATGTTTTTGAAAACAAACAAGGTGCTCCTCATACTCCATGGGATCCAATTAGTGGAGGAACTCCTTTAGAGAGTGTTATAGACACTTCTGAAAACAATCCTGATAGACAGGGGTTTTACAAAATTCACCTTCATGATGTTAAAAAGCAAGAGATTTGTGTTCCGACAAGAAACGGAAATGAATGCAAATTCTATCAATACTGGGGTAAGTTCAGCGCCGACAATTAATTCTCAGTAATTCTAGACAAATACAACCTCTATAAATAGTTCTTATTACTAGGTGTAAGTGATAAACCGTTAAATTTATAAATAGAGATTACTCTACAATAACAACACTTTAGAAAACCATTGCATAATAACAAAATAGTGGTTTTACTAAATAGTTACAACAAAACGAAAAATTTATAAAGGCGAAAAATAAAGAAATAATATGAAAATGAAAAACATTAAAGAAAAAGGCAAAAACCTTTGGGGCAAATTAGGAAGCGGTCTAAGCAAGACAGCATTTACTACTATGATGATAGCGGCTCCAGCTTTTGCTTCTGGTCAAGAAATTGTAGGAAACCCCAATGTTCAAAAGTCAAGTACTGGTCAAAATCTAGGAGTCGAACAAGCAATTGATCTTCATGGTAATACTTTCTATGAAGTAAATGATAAAGGGCAAAAAAGCAACGAGCTTTGGCCGGTAGAAACAACCACAAAAGGATATGATGCAGGAGAAGGATCTAATAAAGTATATATTGGAGAAGGGCTGGGTTATGAGCCTGTTCAGGCAATGAAGAACGGAGAAGAAGTTAATACAGTATATTTATCTGATGGTTCAAAATGTAGTACTTTTGCAATTAGGTCTGAAGAAGCAGGAAAAGACGGAAAAAGGATCAATAGCATTGGCGGCAGAAGAGTTAAAGGAAACCTTCAAGCAGAGATTTACACAGGAGAGTTTAATGGTGAACAACACTTTTTCTTTTACACTAACGATAGTACACAAAAAACTCTAAGCAATAGTGACGCAAATAGTGATTTGAACTTTACAGCGGTTCCTGTAGATGAGGCCAAGATTATCAAAAGCCCTGACGGATCGTATAAGGTAGAGTCCTCTGAAGTATACATATTCAAATTAGATAAAGAAGATGCTAAAGAAAAATATTTGACTTCTAAGGAAGGAGAGAAGTCAAAGCTGGAAAAAATAGCAGATCCTTCTGGATATCCTTTCAATACAAGAAAGTACAATGTACAGAGAGAAACCGGTCAAGCGATGGGTTACGAAACAGGCTCAGAATTTGATGGTTCAGGTTCAGACTTTAGAATTAACCTTAATGGAAAATGGGCTGCTGCAGGAGATTATAACGGTTTCCAGGGCGACCTAGGTTTCCAAGTAAGTTTAGGTGAAAAAGACAAATGGTGGGTGGGACCTTACGCGAGTGTAAATAATTACCAAAGAGAGAACAGCATTAACCATGGAGTTGAAGACTTAAACAATCCGGTACGGGGAACTGACAATATTAGGAGAGACTTGACAGGAGATATAAGCAGAAGCATAATCTCTAAACCAAAAGATTTCGGAAATGTTCCAATTAACGAAGTTGGAGTTTCTCTAGAATATGACAATGGCGGAAGAAAAGGAAAAGAAAACATGGGTTGGGGTGCAGCTTTAGAGATTTTCTATGGTCAAAGACAAGCAACTGAAACCGTAAACAGAGACCTTACTCATACTTATGAAAACCAAAGCGGTCAGGAAATTAACGAAGTAAAAATCAATAAAACTCAGGAAGGCAAATACGACATAGATTATGCAGGATCAGAATTATCCTTGTACAAATCTTTCGGGGATTTTGACATAGGCCTTTATGGAGGAGTAAGGGCTTCTTCTAGAAATGGTTTGTCTGGAATATCCTTACAAAACGGAAACATTCCTGCAAACTATACCCAAAATGGCCAGTATCCAGGGCTAGACAACCCTACACTTTATGGCGGTCTTGAAGCAAGAGTAAATCTATTCCAAGGAGATTCACAATGATATCTAAAAAATTACTAGGCTTTATGATAGGAGTATTTTTTCTATTCCTAGCTTTTGCTCCAATGGCTGAGGCCGCAACTGCAAATGCTATATACTCTAAAGGCCAAACAGGAGGCTCTAAAACAGTAACTAAAGGAGACAACGTAAAAGTCGAAGTAGCTTCTATTGGATACGGTGAAAAATTAGAATACCAGGAACTTTATATTAAAGGCGGACCTAACTCAGTCAATGACCAATTATTTAGAGAAACAAAACAAGGAAGAAATGAGCAATATGGTTACGAATACGGTAATACATACAATTTGAATACTGGTAATTACGATGCCGGTACTTATACAATAGAATTCGTTGCTAAAGGCAGACAGAGTTCTGAAAGCACGAGCACCCTTTCACTAACAATAAAGAAGAAACAACCACCACAAGACAACAATGCTCCATCATTGACAATTGACTATCCTAACCAAGGTCAGACATACAATTCACAAGTAACCGAATTGAGATATACTCCTACAGATGCAGAAGGCAATTTGGATAAATGCTGGTATTCAACTAATGGAGGCCAAACAAATTCTTCTAAAGTAAACTGTAATGACGGGACTCAAAATACATTCTCAAACTTGGCTTCACAAGCAGGTTCTAACACCTGGACCGTATGGGCTTCAGACACAGAAGGAAATGTTGCTAAGGAAAGTGTTACTTTTACCTACGATAAATCAAACGGAGGAGGGAACGGAGACCAAAATGCTCCTAGCGTTAACATATTATTTCCTAAATCAGCTACTTATCTAAATCTAAATAGAGCAGACTTTAACGTAGATGATCCTGAGAATAATTTGGATAGGTGTTACTATTCTTTGGACGGAGGGCCGAGAATTTTCGTCCAATGTAGCGAAGTCCCCAATCTAAATAGCTTTAACATTAACCCTTCTGCAGGAAAACAGACTCTGAGAGTCTTTGCTGAAGACAAGGCTGGTAATTTAGGTCAAGATTCTGTGGCCTTTACAGTATCTTCTAAAGGGGGTGGAGGCGGTGACAACAAAGCACCAGGTATAAATCCCATCAACCCTCAAGAAGGAGACAAATTAAGCAATAATCAGGTAGAGCTTGAGCTTAGTACTAGTGAAGATGCTAACGTAACATATGACGTTTTTGATAGAAAAAGCAACAAATATGTAGTTAGAGGAAAAAACCTTCCTTCTGGTTTTAGCAAAAACCATAATTCAGCACTATTGAGCTTAAGGGAAGGAAGAAATTATTCGGTAACTTACTTTGCGGTTGATAGATCAGGAAACCAAAAGACAAAAAGTCTAAAGTTCTCTATCGAGAACAAATCTAAAAATACACAACCACGACCTAATCCAGGCGATGGATCAAAAAACAAGGGAGAAAGTAAAGAAGGCGATGGTGACGATTTCATTCCGGGTCAAGGAGGCAGATATAGCCACGAGAAAGACGAGTATCTCGACCAATTTGACCGGGACAGGACCAGATTTGTTGATAAAAAAAATGGAGAGCAAGGGAAAGAAGAATCCTTATTTTCTGGCTTAAACTCTAGTTGGTTACTGCCTTTGCTGGCTACCTTGATTGGAATTACTATGATAGCGCTTGCTTTCGTTTTAGGTATTAGGGAGTCAGCAGGCAATAAAAAACCAAATAGTAAAAAATCGATTAATAAAAACCCTGAGGAATTGTATAGAGACTATGAAAGATTCCAAGAAAGGCCAACCATGTGGTACTAGGTTATACGAAATCTTTAAATATCTAGTATAGCTGGTTTTCTAGATGAAAAAGCACTTTATTTTATTATTTGCATTATTGGTTTTGCCTTCTGTAACGGCTGTCAACATAGATGTAGAAATAGTTAATTCTAGCAATATCATGGTTCCCAATATAGATAAACCTGCTACATTTGCGATTAACATTACAAATAACGGAGATACTCAGGAATTCGGAATCTTTACTCCGGTGGTTTCTAAACAAAATCCCGGAAAGTCGGAGAGGTTTGAGATTGAATCGGGAAAGTCCAGAGTCATTAATTTGAAGCTATATCCTCCGCTTAAAGGAACAAGTAACTTTGAATATTACATTTCAGGAAAAGGGGAAACCTACACAGGAAAACTGAATGTTCGTTATGTGGAACTGGAGGATGTTTTTGAAGTCGGGTCTGAAAGCATTCACCCGGAAAGAAATTCTGTAGAAATTTATTTGGAAAATACAATAGGGGTGAATTTCAAAAACATTAATGCCGAATTTTCTTCACCTTTCTTTGAAATTGAAAGAAGCTTTTCCATAGGCCCTAATGAAAGAAAAACTTTCGAGAAAGAACTTAACAGGAAGGATTTTAACGAAATAAGAGCAGGTTTTTACACTCTAAATGCAAGAATAAATGTTGATAATGAAACAGTAAACTCTGTCGGAAACATTGAATTTGAGAGCAGAGAAAAGATCAATACTTCTAGAAAAGAAAAAGGATTTTTGGTTAAGAGGAAAATGGTCACAAAGTCAAATGCGGGAAACGTTGAAGAGGATATAACAATAAGAATCGAAAAAGGCATAATTTCGAGAATATTTACTTCCACTACTCCTAGAGCAGACATTGTTGACAGAGATGGTTCTACCGTTTATTATACATGGGACAGGACCTTGGGACCTGGAGAGAGTTTAAATGTAAATGCTACAACAAATTGGATTTACCCGATAATTGTCTTGATATTGTTGGTTGCTGCCATCGTAGGAATAAAGAAATACTTACAAACAGACTTAAAAGTAAAGAAAAAGACCAAATTTGTTAAATCAAAAGGAGATGAGTTTGCCTTAAGGGTTGACTTATTTGTCGAAGCCAGAAGATCGATTGAAAACATTGTGGTCATGGACAAGCTCCCTCCTTTGCTAAAACTTTACAAGAAATTCGGAAAGGAAAAGCCAAAAAATGTTGATGAGGATACTAAGAAAATAGAGTGGGAGTTTGACAGTTTGGAGCCTGGCGAAAAAAGAATGATTTCATATGTGGCTTACTCAAAAGTAAAAGTCGTCGGAAAATTTGCTTTGCCTAAAGCAAGAGGAACTTACGAAAGAGACGGCAAAGTTAAAGAGTCTTCCTCGAACAGG
>JBDGRI010000024.1:0-10304 GCA_042218235.1 Candidatus Pacearchaeota archaeon | reverse complement strand
GACGGGGAATACAAGCTTTGAACCTTTAGATTAAAAAACTATGTAAAACTTTAAAAATCCCTCTTATTCTAAATGTCTTATGGCTGAAAAATCTGAAACAGAAAACAAAGCTGAAGAGGCTCAAACTCAAGAAGATTCTCAAGAAGTTCAGGCTTCTAAAAGTCAAGAAGAAGTCCAAGAATCTACTGATGAGAAAGAAGCTGAGGCTGAATCACAAGCAACCGAAGATAATTCTAATGAAGAAGTTTCCGATGAGAAAAGGAAGCAATTAATGGAGAAGGCTAAGAAGCTTAAGGAGCAATTAGAAGAGCAAGAGCCTGAAACTGAAGAATTGAAGGAAAAGGTTAAGGTCAAGAAGAAGAAAGAAATGCTTGTTGAGCTTGAAGATTATGTTAAATCTGGTATCTATATTGGAACGAGGGTAGTTACTCCGGATATGAAACCTTATGTTTATCGAAGAAGGGCTGATGGATTGGCAATTTTCAATACTAATCTAATAGATGAGAAATTGAGAGAATCTGTTGACTATTTGGCTCAATTTAATCCGGAAGACATTATTTTGGTTTGTAAGAGAAAAGCCGGATGGAAAGTTGCTCAGAAGTTTGGAGAGTTGACAGGAATTAAGACTTTCACTAAGAAATACCCTGCAGGAATTTTGACAAACACCGAACTGCCGGACTTTTTCGAAAACAAATTAACAATCATAACTGATGCTTGGCTAGACAAGAATGCCTTAAAAGATACATTAAGAGTTAAGAAAGATGTTTTGATGGTTTGTGATACTAATAACTTTGCAAAAGGAGCAAGCAAGTTCTTAATTGGGAACAACAAAAGCCCTAAGAGTTTGGGATTGATTTTCTACCTTCTAGCTCGAGGCTACTTGGAAAAGAAAGGCGAAGACACTTCACAAGTTCCGGAACTTGACTGGTGGACAGGCCACATGGCAGAAGCCCAAATGGGTGCTAGTAAGGGTGTTTAGTTTTAATTTTTGAGTTACAACTTTCCCGAAAGATTTTTAAAGTTGTTTAATTGATATTGAATTACAATGTATGGGCACGATGTGGTAGACCGTAGTAAGATTGGAAAATTTATGGCTAAAAATATCCTGTGGATTATGGGTGGAGTAGGAGCCTTAGGATTGATAGGCATGGGCCATTATATTTCTAGCGAGGCTGGAAACCAAAACAATGCTCAAGAAAAATTCGTTGATTCCAGCAAATTAGAAAAAGTTTCCATAGATGTAAATGATGACGGAGAAAAGGAATTAGGTTGGACATATGGAGAAAAATTGTATATGGCCAAAGATAAAAACGGGGAACTTAGAGCCGTCCCTTATGAGGGGGATGCCCTTAAACCGGAAGATAGTGTTGAGGTAACCGGCAACATCTATGGTTTCGAGAAAGATATGAGAAACCACAATCTTACTAAGATTCAAGCTAGTTTACAGAGAGGTTCGGAAAAGGAAACATACTATGTTGGTTATGATTCATCATCGAATGATCCTCTGGCCTACCGTGTCAAAACAGATTACGAGAACATGAATTTTGAAATTGACAAAATCGAGAACAAATCAAAAGCGCTATCCCTATACAATAAGCTTCCATGGGCAAATGGAGACTCTGACAAAGATACTTCAAAAACAAATTCTCTAGATTCAAATGTGATTAATGCGGTTGCGGGAGGAGTTGCAAGTATTATTAAATATTTTGATAGCGCGTCTTCACAAAGAAACGTCCCGGGAAAACATGATTCAACCGCAGTATACGACACTTTGCAAAAAACAGATTCTATAGAAAAAAGGCTTTACAACCCAAAAACAGACTAACCAACGACAGTTTTAAAACTGTTTTTTTGTTTTGGGAGACATGGCAAAAAGAGGAATGAGTAAAGAAGAAACTAAGGGAATGTTGAAATCGATTCTTGGAGCTTTAATTTCTCTTGGGATTATTTATTGGACATTTAGATTTAGAGAGTTTTTCGGAATTTCTTTGACAGTTACTTTCGGATTAATGTTTGCTTTTATGGTATTTACTGGAATTTTGGAAAGAAAGCCCTTTTTACCGGTTTATGTTATTGTTGCTTCCCTAGCTTTTAGGGCAGGAACTGCATATTTCTCTCTTTTGGAAAATGCAAGTAGTCTTATTGACTTGGTGGTTTCCGTCGGAATTGTTGCTTTGATGTTTATTGTAAGCTTCAGGGCATATAGTTGGAAAGAGAAGAAAAAATCAAAAGAAAGACAAAGAAATACTTCTTCGAGTAAATAAGCTACCGGAAGGTCGGCTAAAAAACCTAAGAAAAAACGTTCTAAGAAATCTCCTGTAAGAAAATTTGGGAGAAGGTAATTGGATGGCAAGAAGAAGATTTGGAAAATCAATAAAGAAATTTAATCTTTTAATTGGAACTTTAATCTTTGCTTTACTAATCGGGACTTCATTTTCTTTCGGTTTGGTTTTTGGTCTAGGATTTGTTATAGGTTTTGCTTTGTCGATTTATAATAAAACTTTGGAGAAAAAGCCTTTAATTCCAATATTTATCTTTTTAGCCGCGTTAGTTCTTAGGTACGCTTTAAACTTTGTCCCTTCAGTATTAGATGCGCAGAATCTTGTAGACTTTATAGTTTCTGCATTCTTCCTAATAATATTTTTATTTGTTTGGTGGAAATTAAGCCAAGGAAAGTGGATGTTTTGGAAAAAATGATTCTTTACCACCACAAGTAATTTATAATACCGTTTCAGTATTTGTTTTTTGATGAGTTTTGTGATTTTGGATGGGGAAGGTTTTATTGGTAAGCCAGATTCTTATAAGAACACAATTGAGGAATTCTTATTAGATAACGAATTTAAACTATCTGAGAACAATGGCACTGTACGCCCAATGCCTTCGCAAAAGAGCCATTTTGATAGAATCTATAATTTTTTACATAAACAAAATGGTAATTTTTCTTACATTTCCGATAATTTTTCTGAGGAAAATTTTTATACTTATCTGGACTATTTGAGCTATCCCGACCAATACACTGGTTCACATGATAGCGAATATATCCAAGTTAGCAATTTCCTATTAGGAATTTCCAGTTATTATTACGAGTTTAACAAAAAGAAAAATGCTACATACCTTGCTACTGAAGTTTTTTTACCGTACGAATACGGGAATTTCTCCTCAAAAAATGGAGTATATATGGGTATCTTAGAAATAAAAGGCCTTAACAAAAATTCAAGAAATCTTTTTTACAAAGAGCTCAAAGACAGACTCAATAACAGAATTCCTCGGAATAAAACCGATTTTTAACGAAATATTTATAAATGATTACACTTATAGACAAATCAGTTCGAATGAAATTTGATTCATTTCCATTAAGACGTTTCCTACTTAGAAACGCAATAGATGAGTACCTTAATCGTTCAAAATCATTAAGGTATGATGTATGTAGAAGCGTGTGACCGTAATTGTAATTCTCAAGCCAATTCAATAGGAGTTGTGTGAAGTTCCCTTATTCTTGTTATAGGGAGCGCCGAGAACTCGTTGAGGACCGAGTTCAGTGAGGTTTAAATCCAGTTGATCCTGCTGGCGGTTGCAGCTCTCTGGTTTGCATTTAGACATGCGAGTCATTTGCTTTGTTCCTTCGGGAGCATTGCGAAGGCAAACTGCTCAGTAACACGTAGCTAACCTACCCTTGGGCCAGGGATAACCTCGGGAAACTGAGGCTAAAACCTGATAGAGGACTTGCCCTGGAACGACTAGTCCTCGAAATGCGTGCCTAAGGATGGGGCTGCGGCGGATTAGGTTGTTGGCGGGGTAATAGCCCACCAAGCCGAAGATCCGTAGGGGCTCTTAGCGGAGGAGCCCCGAGAGGGAATCTGAGAAACTATTCCCAGCCCTACGGGGTGCAGCAGTCAGGAATCTTCTGCAATGCGCGAAAGCGTGACAGAGTGAGCCAGAGTGTCCATCATCCGATGGACTTTTGTGAGGTGTAAAAAGCCTCACGAATAAGGACTGGGCAAGACTAGTGCCAGCCGCCGCGGTAATACTAGCGGTCCAAGTTGCAACCACATTTATTGGGTCTAAAACATCCGCAGCTTGCTTGATAAGTCTCTTGTAAAATCCCATATCTCAAGTATGGGGCAGGCAAGAGATACTGTCAGGCTAGAGACCGGAAGACGCAAGGAGTACGTTCGAGGTAGTGGTAAAATACGTTAATCTCGGACGGACTAACAAAGCGAAGGCACCTTGCGAGGACGGTTCTGACAGTCATGGATGAAGGCTAGGGGCGCAAAACGGATTAGATACCCGTGTAGTCCTAGCAGTGAACACTGCACACTAAACCTTGTGATCTCCTCGAGAGATTGCAGGGCTGTAGGGAAGCCGAAGAGTGTGCTACCTGGGAAGTATAGTCGCAAGGCCGAAACTTAAAGGAATTGGCGGGGAGACACTACAATGGGTGACGCGTGCGGTTCAATTAGATTTTACACCGTGAACCTTACCAGGAGCGACAGCAGGATGAAGGTCAGTCTAAAGGGCTTACCTGACACGCTGAGAGGGGTTGCATGGCCGACGTCAGCCTGTGCTGTGAGGCGACCTGTTAAATCAGGTAACAGGCAAGACCCACATGCATATTTGCCATGTGCACAATATGCAGATTGCCTTGGCAACGAGGATGAAAGCGTGGGCTACGTCAGGTGGGTACAGCCCGAATCCCCTGGGCAACACGCGCGCGTCAATGGCAGATACAATGGGACGCGACTCTGAAAGGAGGAGCTAATCCCCTAAAGTCTGTCTTAGTCTAGATTGAGGTTTGCAACTCAGCCTCATGACAATGGAATCCATAGTAATTGGGTGTTAGCAGCGCCCAGTGAATAGGTCACTGTCTCTTGCACACACTGCCCGTCAAACCAACCGAACTGTACTAGGGTGAAACCTCTCAGAGGGAGAGCCTTAGTACGGTGAGGTAGGTTAAGTCGTCACAAGGTACCTGTAGGGGAACCTGCAGATGTATTACCTCCTATTTTTATCGAGGATTGCATAGTCCTCGCTTCTACATACAGCTTAATGGAAACAATATTGGATACGGAATCCAGTTTTCCAGGGCCCTTAGAACGGCCCCAGAAAAACAATATTGGTAAAAACACCAGGTTTTCCAGGGCCCGTTGTCCAATGGCTAAGATGCCTCCCTTGCAAGGAGGAGATCCGTGTTCAATTCACGGCGGGTCCATTACGGACTTTTGAAATTAGTGAAAAAGGACGTAATGGCAGGCTAAAGAAGAGCTTTAGGCTCCATTGTGATTAATCGAGAGATTAAGCGCAATGGGTCAAATAGCAAAAGTAGCCGATGAGGCCTACTTCGGGTTCCAATGGAGAAATACGAAGGAAAAACCAAAATTTCATTCGAAAAATCATAGTCACCAAATAATCATTGGCTTGGTTCCGGATTGAAATACATTCGGAATCAATTAGAGAATCGAAAAGACTCGGTAACTTCGGTTATCGTTGTCCTCGATTTGATGACATAAGCAGTAGAATCCCACATTACTAGAAAATCACTTCTAGTATGCTGGCAAATGGATAGCTTGGCTTCGGTTTTCGAGGAAGGACGTGGCAAGCTGCGATAAGCTCGGGCTAGCTGCATGCAAGCTCTTAACCCGAGATTTCCGAACTGTGCAGAAATGCACGATTACGCTGGGAATTGAAACATCTTAGTACCGGCAGGAAAAGAAAACAATAGTGATTCCCTTATTAGCAGAGAGCGAACAGGGAATAGGGCAAGCCGAATCCGTTCTGGAAACAGAATTGGAGATGTGGTTGATACTTAGCCTAAGGCGACGAGTCGAACTTCTTTGGAAAAAGAGACCTTAGAGGGTGATAGTCCCGTAGATGAAGGCGCTATGGCAGGTATCTAAACGAGTAGGGCTTCTTGAATTGGGAGTCTGAATTCGGCAGGATTAACTGCCAACCCTAAATAAAGCCGAAGTCCGATAGCGAACTAGTACCGTGAGGGAAAGCTGAAAAGTACCCTTATCAGGGTGTGAAAAGACTTGAAATTTGTCAGCTACAGGGTGTTACGGGCCGCGAACTACGTTCGCGTAGACGGGTTCGTAACGTACGTTTTGAAAAACGGGCCAGGGATTTTATCTACGTGGCAAGGCTAACCTAATGGTAACCGAAGCGAAAGCAAGTCTTAAAGGGCGTAAGTCACGTGGGCAAGACCTGAAGCCGGGTGATCTATTCGTGGGCAAGGTGAAGTCTTCCGAAAGGAGGATGGAGGCCTGAACAGGTGCTGTATACATGCGCTCTGGTGACCTGCGAATAGGGGTGAAAAGCCTATCTAACTCGGAAATGGCTGGTTCCTACTGAAATATACCTACGTATAGCCCTGCCCAGCTTGTCGGCGGTGTAAAGAGACGGATTGGATTCGCAGAAGCTTTTGCTTACGGGATCCTGTCCAACTCAGAAACTGTCGACTGCGTACGGCAGGAGTCAGGGGCAGTATGTAAGATACTGTTCCTAGACCGAAACAACGGAAACCAAAGTTAAGGTCCCCAAATCATGCTAAGTGTATCAAAAGCTGTCCCGAATCGGAGACAGTGGGGATGTAAGCTTAGAAGCAGCTACCATTTAAAGAAAGCGTAACAGCTCACCTATTGAGGTTCGGGGCTCTGAAAATGGACGGGGCTAAGCATGGTACCGATACTTTGGCGACACTCGGTAGAGTGTTCGGGTAAGTAGGCGCGTTTTCTGCACAGAAGGTCTTCCGAGAGGAAGGCTGGAGCGGAAAGCGATGAGAATCCTGGCAATAGTAGGAAGTGATTTTCTTGAGAATAGAAAACATCGTATAGGGCAAGGTTTCCTTGGCGATATATGTTAGCCAAGGGTTAGCCGGGACCTAAGTCATACCCTAACCGAGTATGACGATGGATATAAGGTTAATATTCCTTAGCTGGTTAGGTCTTTTGCAGCATGATTTGCTTCCGGATAAGCGAGCACCTGAAAGGGTGTCTCGGGGGAGAAGATTGTCGAGGGTAATCCTTAGACACAAGTGAATCCTTCGGGCAAAATCGCTGATTCCAGGAGCCAGTGAAAAGTCGTGTTGTTAAACGGACTTAATCACCCGTACCGAAAACTAGCACAGGTGCCCTAGCTGAGAAGGCTAAGATGTTAAGGGTAAAACAAAGCGAGGGAATTCGGCAAGTTAGTCCTGTAATCTCGGTCGAAGGGATGTCTATCTTTGTGTGTTTACGCATGCATTGATAGATCTCAGTGACAAGGACGACCCGACTGTTTACCAAAAACGTAGCAAAGCGCTAATCCGAGAGGATTTGTATGCTTGGTGAGACCTGTCCAGTTGTGGTTTCTGAAACCCCCTTCCAAGGGGGCTAAGGGCCATAAAACGGCGGGCGTAACTATGACGCTCTTAAGGTAGCCTAATGCCTTGTCGTCTGAATGGCGACTCGCATGAATGGTTTAACGAGGTCGTTACTGTCCCCGCTTTGAGCCCTCTGAAAATGTTTTCCGGTGCACATTCCGGAGACGCCTAGTGGGAAGCAAAGACCCTATGGAACTTTACTGCAGCATGTTGTTGTGAGCTTGGGAGAAATGCACAGAATAGGTGGGAGTGTCGAAGCTGTCATTCCGGTGACAGTGGAGCTTCTGTGTAATACCACCCATTTCTTCTAAGCTTGCTTACTCTACTTAGAGGACACCAGCATGTGGGCAGTTTGGCTGGGGCGGCACCCTGCCGAAAAGATATCGGTAGGACCCAAAGACAAGCTCATTCGGTTTGGAAATCCGAAGTCGAGTGCGAAGGCAAAAGCTTGTCTGACTGGATTCTGCATAGTAAGGAATCCAGGGGTGAAAGCCGGGCTTAGAGAACCCCCGTGCTCTTTTAATAGGAGCCGTGTCTGATAGAAAAGTTACCCTAGGGAAAATTAGCTGGTCGCTCCCGATAGCCCACATTGACGGAGCGGTTTGGTGTTTCGCTGTCGGCTTTTCCTATCCTGCACGTGCAGAAGCGTGCAAGGGTGTCGGAGTTCACGCATTAAAAGGGATCGTTAGCTGGGTTAAGTACGTCGTGAGACAGTATGCATGATATCTACTAGGTGTGGTGTTGTTTGAGTGGAACGACCTTCTAGTACGAGAGGAACGAGGGTCGGGCGCCTCTGGTGAGCAGTTGTCATTTGGCAGGCTGCGTAGCTACGCGCTAGATGGATAAAAGCTGAAGGCATCTAAGCTTGAAGCCAGCCACGAAACGAGACAACAAAGGCCGTCACAGAAGATGACGTTGATAGGGATCTTGTGTAAGACTCGAGCTTCGGCGAGAGTTTTAGCATAGATCTACTAAAAGCCTCACCTGTGATTTTCAGTAATGAGGGATTCTACTGCTTATACTTTGGTGATTTATTCTGTAGTTATTTTTGGATTATAACAAAATCGAAAAATTTATAAATTCTGCATTGTTGTTATTACTAGGTAATAAATTACGGAATTAAAAAGATTTATGGAAAACGCGCTACAAACGAATGACGGAAAGTACCGTATTTCAGAAAAGAAACTTGGAGAGTTGAGGAAAGAAATTACTGAGCTGTCAGACCAAGGAAAATTTCCTAACTTAGGAGAGGAAATCAAAGAATTAAGTGAAAAAGATTCAATAGATGATTATGAATCTAAAGGTTTTGAGTTTAAAGATATTTCTAACCAAATTCCGGAAGAGGCAGATTACCATATATAACTAGCAAGATTAAAAGAATCCCTAAAATATATCAATGGATTCTCAAAAGAAAACCTAAACAACAACGAAATAAACAAGATCGACAATTGAGTGAACTTGAAAAAGAAATTTTTGAGTCCTCAAAAAGCTCTTCTAGAGAATGGGAAAAAATAAAGGCACAAAAGGATAACCTAAGAAAAATCTTGACTAATACATATGATGAGCTTACTAAAGGTGCATACTCTAACGAAAGAAACCTTAATAATCTTGCTATCCACCTTAGTTCCTCGAATAAAACAAGGTCTAGGCCGTTTTTATCCTTGTTTTCAAAATCCGTATACGAGGGAGAAAAAGGATTTAGGAGCATTTGGTTGGCCACAGGGGAAAGCCATTGGGGTTACGATCCTAATTCGCCTTTATTTGTATTTGGAAATAAGAACAAAAACATGAGAGAGATTATGGAATCTTTATGGGAATTTAATAAGAAAAATATTTTCAAAGACAATGAAGAGGCAATTAATGAGCTTTTAGAACACTATAAATTTATTGATAAGAACGGCGATGAATCATATCTTTTGAATCTTCCTGATGACTAGGAAAATCCCGACATCATGAGTTTTGAGGAATATGGTTCAAAAGAATTAGAAATACTAAAAAAACATAAAATTCAAGGGTCTTATTATTTTTATCCCCATGTAGACACTCGTCATCTTTTAATGCCAAAATTATTTATTGAAAACAAAAAAATAAGGTCCAAAACAGAAGACGGAATTTTTGTCCACAAGGACAACATCCGTGATGCAGGAATTACCGAGAGAGACAAGCATCCATATGAATCAAATATGAATTTTTACGAATTATCCGACTATGTTATAGACCTGCCAAACAGGGCAATGCTTGAAAAGAAATAATTCTAGCTAACCTTAAACACAGTTAAAATTACAAAAATCCACCAGCCTAAGAAAGATATTACGAAGCTTATTATAGTTATTAAGTAAAGTAAAACAATTTATTCTAGGTATTTACTAGTTTAAGTATTATGTGATAAAGGAGAACAAAAATTATTTCTATATTAAGAAAGGACTTGACTATCTACAGGTCTCTTGGCTGTAAAGTTCTTCTTCCGTTTTCTTTGGCCCTTTGGATAGCGTCGTTCAAAATGTCTTCGACTTTCTTCTCCAAAGCTGTTCCCAAGTCCTCGGAAATGGAAGAGACAGAGTTTTCTTTGTCCAACTCGTTCACTCTTTTTTTAATGTTCGACTTGTTTACAAGTGCCATAATAATTCGTAATTTTTGGGTTTTATTAAATTTGTGCTTAATATTTAAATAGGTGCCCCTATTTTTAATGCCAATAAAATGGAAGAAGAAAAAGAACAAGAGATTGAGCAAGAAATTGAGAATGCATATGAGGATTTGCCTGAAGGGCATAATGCAGAGCTGAAAGAAATTAACCAAGAACTTGAAAAAATTTATCCAGAAACCCCTGAATCGCCTAGAAAGGTTGCGAATGGGGAATTAAAGCAGAAAATTTCTGAGATTTGTTTGAAGTTAATTAATGAGACTCCTGAAAATATTGTAGATATCGCAAAGTCCTCCCATATAATAA
>JBDGRI010000023.1:0-54058 GCA_042218235.1 Candidatus Pacearchaeota archaeon | reverse complement strand
GACGAAATAAATGGACTCTGGGAAGAATATTTGGAAGGGAGTATCTATTTTTCAGACCTGAAAGATTTTTTCGATGATGCTGCAGAAGAGTCAAGAGCCTATGATTCAATTGTAAAGAACCTCCAATACAATGCCAATAATTCAGAAATAAAAGTATATCAAATCCCGGAAGCAAAAGAAATCCTTGAACATGCAAAAACCATGCAAAGCATCAGAGGAGGAAAGCCAAAACAAAACTACTTGAACTTCATAAACGATCAACTAAGAGGCGCCTACGAAAAATATGATGACTTGTTAAATTCTTTGTAACCACCAAAAAAACACAACATTACCAAAACATTTATAAATAATCATTTTCAAGTAATAACAAGATAAACAAATTTAAAGACAAAATGGTTGAAGATAAAAACGAAACAATGAAAGAAAGTATGGCCAAAATTCAGGAAAATCACGGTTTGCCAACAAAAATAATAGGAAATGATGAGGAAGGTTATGCTGTCTTTACAGAAAATTTACCAAAAAGCGAAAACCAAGCAATAGAAGCGAAAAATTTTTGGGAAGAATACTTGCAATCAGAAAGAGTTCAAAACATAGATAGCATAACTTTCGTCAATTCATACGAAGAAGAACTGCCTTTAACCAATGGACAAAAATTCCTTAATCTATTTGGTTATAACGCAAATCCACAAAAAGAAGAAAAACTATCATACCAATCTATAGATAACGTTTTCGATGCCCAAATTAATTCTGAAAAGGGTTTAGCGGCAATAACGACCAATAATCAAGCCGAGTGGGAACATTTGAACGAGATTGAGAAAAAAAGTAATTCTTTTAGTGCCCCTTATACTTTTCTACCATATCCACATTGCAACAGAGTTCATGTCCCTCTAAGTACAATTTATAAAGTAGAAACCAAAAATAAACCACTCGGAGAAGAGAAAAAACAAGAATAAAATGCTACAACAACAAGAAAAAATCAAGAAAATTAAGGACTATTTCGAGCTTAATGACTATGAAACAAAAGTATGGCTGGCTTTGCTTTCAAAGGGAACAGCTTCTGCCGGAGAAATCTCTAATGCTTCAGGCGTTCCACGTTCAAGAACTTATGACGTTTTGGAAGGACTGGAAGCTAAAGGATTTGCAATTGTAAAAATTGGAAAGCCGGTAAAATACATGGGCGTAAAGCCTAAAACTGTTCTTGAAAAACTCAAACAAAACGAAAGGCAAAAAGCAGAAAAGAAAATCAAAGACCTTACAAACATACAAGACACAGAAGAATTCACGGAAATAGAAAAACTATACAAGGAAGGCTTCACTTCAGAAGAAAGCCATGAAACTTCTGCCGCTATAAAAGGTAAAGCAAACATCTCAAACCACTTAAAGGAAATGTTCAACAATGCTAAAAAGGAAGTTGTAATCTGTACAAAGGGAGAAGACATAGCAAACAAAATCAACATCTACAAGAAAACTTTCGAAGACCTAAAGAAAGACGGAGTAAAAATCAGACTTGCTTTCTCAGGAAACGAAAAAGTAATCCAAGACCTTGAAAAGAAATTCAATCAAAAAATCAAAAGAACAGAGCTCGACTCAAAATTCTTCATAATTGATAGAATGCAAGCTCTTTTCTACCTCAACCAGGACGAAGGCGAAGACAGAGCAATCTGGCTAAACTCCGAATTTTTCGGAAACACAATAGCAACTCTTTTCGAAGCCTCTTTCAAATAGGTCAAGAGAAATGCTCATGAAAAAATGAAAAAACTTGCACATATACTAGTCCTTTCTACTGCAACATTGTTAAACTCTTGTAGTTTAGACAAAAACCTTAGTTCAAAATACGAAAGCAATTTTCAAAAAGGAGAGAAAGAATTCTACTATAATCCAAAAGACAAGCTAATTGGGTCAAGCCCTGAATACAACATAAGGGAAATTAATAATGAAGGAGACACCATTTTGTATAAAACAAATAATGAATACGATACTAAAAAAGAGAGCGGACAAAGCTTTAAGTTAGAAAAAATGAAAATAATTAGCAAAAGCCTTGACACTACAATAAAAGATAAGAATAGCAAGGTATTGTACTATCACGAAGGACATTTAAACTGGGCATTTGGTTTTGATAGACACCCTGTAGATAGGAAAGAGATTTTCTAAAAATTTCGAGATGTAATTTTAAGTACCTTTTGAGAATAAAAATTCTTAAATATCATTAAAGAGTATTTTTGGTATGAAAGAAAATAAGAAAAACATAAAACCAATAAAAAGTCTAGAAGAACTAAAGAATATAAAAAGAGGGCAAACTATCCAAATTAACGAAAATTTGCCTCAAGATAAAAAAATAGAGGCATTGAATAAGGGATTTCAACCAAACAAGGATTATTTTGCATTCGAGCGAGAAGTTAAATATAATTTGGGTCCTTTAACTCCTGTAGAAATTGATTACAGCATTGATCCTACTAAAGAAACTCCTTATTACACTGGAAACTTAATTATTGAAAACTTTAAAGGAGAAAGGTTAAAGTTGCATTATCAGCATTTTTATAGAGTATTTAGCGAATAGATATTGTTTAAACTTGCACCCATAATTTGGAAATATTTTCTTAGCTTAAAGTGAATTATTCTCTAAATAATTGAATTCCCTGAATCTATACCTCCATATAAACCACTTTACTAATTCTGTCTTTGCATACGACGAATAAGCGAAGCTTATGCTGAGAAAAACCGTGATTCTATAGATGACGATTATCTGTAAAGATAAGCGGAGTCGCACGATGCATCAGACTTCCATTGAGACGACTTTACTGATGCCATCGTGCATACTTATTCCATAAACATTGTTAGCACTTGCAATAGTCTCATCATTGTGAGAAATTAGAATATACTGCCCTTTCTGCATATGCTTTGAGAGTAAATTCGCCAATCTCTGAGAGTTTCTCTTGTCCAAAGCTGCATCAATCTCGTCTAATATGTAAAACGGATAGGGGTCATACTCCTGTATAGCGAAAATTAGCGAAAGTGCGACAAGAGTCTGTTCTCCTCCTGAAAGCGATGTAGCATCGAAATACTTTCCATGGCCAGTTCTAACAACAATACCGACACCTCCCTCAAAAGGCTGTTTTTTATTCTCTAATTCTAAATAAACCTCTCCTTTGGAACTTAACAACGAAAAGTTCCTCGAAAATGCCTCGTTCAATGACTTCATGGTTTTCATGAAAGCCCTCTTCTTCTTTCTGTCTATCGTCTCAATTACCTTCATAATTCCTTCCTTCTCTTTCTCAATCTTATCCGACCTTTCTTTAACCTCGTCATATTCTTTCTTAACTTCATCGTAAACCTCTAAAGACTTCAAATTAATATTTCCCATGCCTGAGACCATGTCTTTAGTCTTTTCCAAACGATTCTTCAAATTGTCTTTTTTACCTGAAATTATCTCAGCATTAGGGCATTGTTTCAATTCTTCTTGCAAATTCTCGACAGAAGCATTAACCCTGGCAATCTCAATCTTCAAATTATTAACTTCTTGCTCTTTATTATGAACCTCATTCTTCTTATCCTGGAGCTCTCTCTCAGACTCTCGAACTTTTTCCTGATATGAATCACGCTCTTTAATCATTTTATCAAACTTCTTACTCAATTCTTGCTCTTGTTTCCTTTTCTGTTCCAACAAAGTATTTTTCTCCTTGATGGAAGCATTAACTTTCGAAAGCTCTTCTTCATGCTCTTCCTGCTCTCTCTTCAACTGTTTCAATGAAATCTGTGAACGCTCCAACTCTTTCTGCTTGAACGAAATTTCGGAATCCAAATTCTCCTTGCTCTTTGACGAAAGGTCTTGATACTCAACCAAGGCAGTCTCGTATTTCTCTTCAACATCTTGATTTTCCTCAACTGTCTTCTGTAATTCTTGCTTACGCTTTTCAATATCCTGAATCTCTTTCTTAACAGAACTTATATTGGCTTGTATTGACTTAAGCCTATCCTTCTTATCATCGATATCTTTTAATTTAGACAAATCCGAGTCCCGCTTAGAAACTTCTTTTTGCATTTCAGCAATTTCGTTCCTCAAACGCTCCTTCTTCTGCTTCAAATCCTCCATTTCCTTCTCTCCTTCAGAAATCTGTTGCTTCAATGTATTAATTTGAGGCATAGTCTCGGCCTTTATGGAGTCTATATGCTCTTGAGTAATATCGCTTTTACAAGTCGGACAAGTGTCCATTTGTGAAATCTTATCTATCAACTTATTATGCTTTTCAATTTCTGAATTATTCAAAATAGACTGCTTTTCAAGTTCTCTCTCACGCTTATCGACATGTTCAAGCTCTTCTTTCTTTTCCTCTATCTTTTTCTTCAAGGAATCAATTTTTTCCTTTTTAGTATTTCTGTCATAAAGCCCTTCCTCAACCTTCTCAATCTGGCTTGTCAAAATCTCTGACTCTCTTTGATAGCTTTGTAAAGACTTGTTCTTATCATCCAGACGCTTATCAATACTTTTCAACTCGGTCTTAGCCATATAAAGATCCTTACGCTTTTTCTCCAAATCATCTACCAAGTTCTTCTTTTTCTCCAACTCTTTCTTCTGTTCAGAATCTTTGTTAGGGTCTGAAGATTTCTTCAATTCATCAATCTCTTTCTGAGAATCCTTAATCGAATTATCCAAATCCTGTTGTTTTTTCTTGTTGTCTGCCAACTTTTTCTCGGCATTTTCTTTATTAACATTCAATCCCGCCAAGTCTGCACGAAGATTAGCGATTTCTTGATTAAGCTTTTCTTGTTCTTGCCCTGTAGAACTTTTTATATTGGAATTAATTTCATCTACTTTTTTCTTGTAATCGTCAATCGTCTGTTGTAACTTTGACATTTTTTCTCTAACTTTCCAAATCTCCTTGTTCTTCTTATCTACATCCGCATCAATCTTTTCCTTTTCTTTCTTCTTTTCCTGCAAATCAGAATTAATCACGCTAGCCTTCAAATTCTCCAAGTCCTTTTGCAATTTTTGATATCTTAAAGCCTGTTTTCTCTCTTTCTCCAAATTATTCAAATAAGAAGTCCGTTCCTTCAAAATAGCACTAACTTCCTTCAACTTTTTGTCCGTTTTTTCAAGCTCTTTCATCGACTTTTGCTTCCTTGTCTCATAAACTGAAATTCCAGAAACTTCCTCTATAACTTTACGTCTTTGGTCAGGAGTCATCTTAACAAAATTCTGAATCTCTCCCTGCAAAACAATGTTGAAACCGTTAGGGTCAATTCCTGCCTGAGCTAAAAGAGTAACAATTTCTTGTCTCGTCTTATTTTCGCCATTAATTCTGTAAATTCCTTGACCATTTTTCTTAACAATTCTCTTCAAGGAAACCTCATTAGCATCCAAAGAAAAAGTATTATCCGAATTATCAAAAATCAATTCCACAGAAGCCTCTTTAGCCGCCCCAGCAGACTGACTTCCCATAAAAATCAAATTACTTGCTTTTGTAGCTCTAATTGACTTTGTACTCAACCTTCCCAATACAAAACACAAAGCATCAATAATGTTTGACTTTCCCGAACCATTAGGACCTAGCACGACATTAATCTCTCCGGTAAAAGGAATCTCGGTCTTCTTTGCAAAACTCTTAAACCCGTTCATCACCAACTTTTTAACATAAGTCATCCAAATTACAAATTTTCAAGGATTTTTAAGGTTTTATAGTACATGATTAATCTAGCTTTGAAAAGAGATCATGCCTGAATCTTCCCAGTTTCACATGGTCTCTATTCCAAATATCAAAAACAAACATATTTATCAAAGAATCATCACCAGGATCATACTTATTAGAAATGTACAATGGTTCATTTCTAATGAATTCTCGATAAATGCCTTCCTTTCTCGAAACAATATATGGATGACCATGAAAAAGACCATACATCATAAAAAGTTGCTTATTAGATTGTTTATCAGAATGATGGCTCAATGTAAATGCAATTTCATGCATTATCGGAATTTCGTATGCCTCTTCTAGAGTAAATGGCCTATACCTAAATGAGTCATTATGATTATACCAAAAATTATCCATAGTAAATTAACTAGAAATTATTATAAATTACTTTTCATCCACAACCTCTTTACTAGCCCTCTTCCAAGTTTTCCAGGATTGCCTGAAAAGACCCTGGTCCTTAAGTCTGTCTGCATTTCTTTTCACAAAATCCGAAGTTGAGGTATCTGATGCATAACCCGAACCTATCTCATGACCAAACTTTTCTTTAAGCGATTGCATTTCTTTCTCCCTCACGCTCTTTGCTAGTATTGAAGCAGCAGATACAGGAACATGATTTCTGTCGGCTTTATGCTCGCAAACGATTTCCAAATTAGAAAGATTGTCTATCTTGGACATCAAAAGTTCTTTCCATTTCCGAATCCCTATAGAAGGACAATCGACCATTACCTTTATGTTATCGCTACCATCATTGAACTTGTTTATAATTTCTGCTATTTTATTGGCCTCTAATTGATTCATATTCACACCAGAAGACATATTTTGGTCAATTTCTTCTGCAGAAACAACCTTTACCTCATAGTCATCTGTAACTTCTTTTATCTTATTTGACATAAATTCTCTTCTCCTTAGAGTCAAGTCTTTAGAATCCCTAACTCGAATATTTTCCAATCCAACATATTTTTGATCATCGACCATACAGCCAGAAACAACTAACGGGCCTATAACCGGCCCCTTTCCAGCCTCGTCAATTCCTAGATATAACATACAAGCTTCAAAAACCACGAAGTATTTAAAGATTATGCAGAAATTCGCATTTCCTCGTAAGTTTTATAAAAGAGAAAACTACTATCTAATTAGAAAATTCTGGATAAATTGTAAAGCGGGATGGAGCAGTCTGGAGTGCTCGTCGGGCCCATAACCCGGAGGTCAGAGGTTCAAATCCTCTTCCCGCTATAATTGTTTTTATCATATATCGCTCCTGTAACCTCCAATTGGCTTTAGACCAAAATATTTTATCTGGTCGTAATCTCCGTTTTCCCCCTGGATCCATGTATATTTGGTGTCGCTTTTCGTTTCATAAGTTATTAGCCTACCATAGCCAAAATTACCTGTCTCAAAACCCAAGCTCCAAAGATCCTGCACTCTCTCAGAATTCATAATACATTCTTCAAGAGTTTCCTCTAAGCCATCTCCAGTTTTCTCTGCTTCCTTTAACTTTTTCTTAAGCTTCTCCGGTCCAGACTTTTCTTCTACCATTTTAGATTACTAAATAGCGTTTGTTAATTTTCTATTAAAAAAGTTTTGGCATTTTATTTTCTCTAAAGAAACAATTGAATTTTCGAATTTTTGGGATACCTCATGTCAACCTAGCGCTACCCTCACTAAAATCAATATGTCTGCTCTTGTTCCTACTCTTAAAATCTCCAAAATGCCTATTTGTAGCCCTTTTGTCTTTATATGAGTTATTTTCAATCCCGTCTTTATATCTTCCTTTTATGTCTATTTTTTGCTTCCACAAGTCTTTCAACTCTTTATGCATATCATAGTTTCTCCTATGTAGCTTCTTAGTTTTAGCTCGAATGTCCAAAAGTCTCAATTTTAGCTTATATCCGGAGCAATTCTCTATATTTTCCAATCTGTCAGCCCTAACAAAATCACTCATGTTATTGATAGAATAGGAATCTTTTAAGTCAGTTGTCGAGTATTTTCTAAGAAGGACTTGTCTCTTTAATTGGGTAGAAATAACTTGTATTCAAAAACTAATAATTTTTTATATGTGGCTTTCAAGTAAAAAACATGGGAAATATTGAAGAATTCATTAAAAATTCCATTGACAAAAACCGAGAGATACAGTTTTTGGATACATGCTTCCAAAAATTAAGGAGAGACGGGGCACCTTTAGGTTACGAGGAGTTTATAAACAAGAACCTGGATATTTATAACAATTATAGGACCAAATATGAAATCAGGGAATCCAAATACATGGCATTGATGGATGCTGTAGAAGAAGTTAGGGACTATCAAGCGAAAAAAAGATTTAGTGGAATTTTGGGTTCCGATCGGCATTGAAACCTAAAAATAACTATCTAAAGAATGTTGTCCAACTATTAAAGGTATTGATTTGATACCTAATTCTCTCTCAATAAGTTTAGCGAATTTTTTATTGCTTCCAAAAACCGTATAAACTCTTTCAGGACTACATTGGCTGATGAAATTTATGGAATCATTGAAATCGGCATGATCGGAAATTACAAATCCTCTATCAATATCTCTAGCATAAACAAAACCAGAATTTATGGCCCAACCTGAAGCCGATATATTTAACATGCCTCTTTTATTTGCTCTAGTAATTAAAAAGTTTGAATTTGTATCTTCGTAATTATATTCTAGTCCAAGCAAATCATTAATTTTTTTCAACTTTGGGTCTATAGAAAATCTAATTCCATGACTCTCTAGAATTTGTGCTATCTCCTGAGGCTTTCCCAGATTGTATGTAATTATGGCAATCTTTTGATCAAAATTTTCTTTAAGGTAATTTATAAAGTCTTTTACAGAAGTCTCGTAATCAGGAAAAGAATACTTATCATCTCCATATGTACTATCTATAATAAGCGTGTCACACTTTATGGGGTTTGCTCTGCCACAATATCTCGACCTAGGGTTGTAGTCTCCCGTATAGAGAATCCTATGACCGGATTCTTTATTCACGATAAAGGCCATTTTAGCCCCAAGACAGTGTCCTGCATCATAAAGATTGATGCTTAAATCATCATTCTCAAAACCCTCTTGACTAGTAAATTCGCAAATCCCCCTATAGAACTCGATCATCCTTTTTGTAATTTCTGTACAGATTAAAGTGTCAGATTCTATGTAATTGGGAATATGGTCTGAATGGCCATGAGTTGTAATATTAATACAATCTTTTTTTGCATTTCTAGGATCTAATCTAATGGTGTAAAGATTTCCATTAATTCTTTCTTTAACCTCTATAAATTGCTTTGTTCTCTTTATCATTTCGAAATAGATTTCTAAATTTGGATTGCTTGATATTATTTACTTCGCTTAAAGCGCCTACTACCCACAAGCCATTTTTTAATTTCATTAAAATCAAAAATGCCCCCTTTTCTTAACATTTCTTCACAATACCGAAAGTGAGCTTTAATATAATTGTTCTTTTTGTAAATAGGGTATCTTTCAAAAGCCCAGTTGTAATAGTATAGAGATTTTTTGAAATCTCCAACTTTCTCATAACACTCCGCTAATCCTTTAAGAACAGTGGGCCTTGGTTTATTTGGGTTTCTATCCAAGAGTTCATTGAAGTAATAAATTGCTTTTTGAGGATTTCCGGGATTATACTTAAAATCTCCCCTATTTTTATAAGCGAAGTCCAACAACATGTTCTCTGACCAGTCCGAAATTGAATTTATTTCTTGGGATTTTGCCCTCTTACTCATATTATCATTCTCTTTTCCTATATCAATTTCGATTATATTTCCAGAACCATCAATCTCATACCTATATCCCTTTTTGGGAACAACTATACTTTCAGCTACTATAATACAATGTGTAGATTTCCTCAACCTACCAATCGAATCAATCTCAGATTCCTCTAAATTGAAAAGATCATTACCCAAAAAACCTCTAGAAAACCTATCTATTAGCTCGCTTTCCATTAGAAAAGCATACTCACAAACATTTTTTCTCTCTTTTTCACTCAGTGCCCTTACCAAGTTTCCTTCTCTATCTATGGAATAGATATAGCCTTCTTCAATCAGATTCTTACTAATTGCATCTCTAACTAAAATTTTTCTTTCCATACAGAAAAATATTAATAATTATTAAATAAATTTTACATATGAAAAATATAGATAGATTTGATAAAGAAATATTAGGAATGTGTCATGAGAAAGGGCAAACTCTGGACAATCTGAAAGATAAATTAGATTTAAGCTACAGAGATTCTAGAGAAAAAACCAAAAAACTCCAAGAAAAAGGATTGTTAATAAGCCAGAATAAAAGAGGTTTCGAGAAATTCATATCTAGAACCGGTCCGAAAATAGATAATTTTATGAGGATTATCTTAAGCAAAATACATGAGAAGGGTGGTGAAATGACCTATCATGATTATAAAAATATACTAGAATTAGACCCAGATTCTGAAGACTATGAAGAGAAAGTATCCGCTATGGTGGGGCTACCATACGTAGAACCTAACCTAATTAGAACCAGGATCGAGTTGACTGAGCCCGGAAAAAACTTCTTAAAGAAAAATCTAAAAAGATGTCTTAATTAATATTATTCATAAAGAATGCCAAATTACGGAGGACTTAATATGAATCGGGAGAAAATAATGTCCGGGATAGTAAAGGGGATTTTTGGGGCTGCTTTAACGTCTTCAGCAGTAATAATTATAGACATTTTATTAATCTCTTTATCTAACTTGCCCATTATTTTAATAATAGCAATATTGGGCCCGTTTCTAACGGGTTTCTTAAGCGAAATATCCGGCCCGATTGTCTGCCGGGATAGTGAAAGTACTAGCAGGAACGAGTAACTGACTATAGGATCGGTATTCTTTATATTGGGGGTAACAGGGATATATGATAATAAAATATCATCGATAGCAATGTCGATTGCTGGAATACTATTTATAATTGCGGCGTATGAAGATAAGATCAAAGGCTGGTTAAAAAGAAGCTAAATATTAGGGTATTAATTATCATGAAACGCCCAGAGCAGGATTCGAACCTGCGAGCCCCGAAGGGCACGGATTAGCAATCCGCTGCATTAACCGCTCTGCCATCTGGGCATAATGTAACCGCTCTATTGTGATTTTCCACTTCTTTTTTGGAAAAGCGCAATGCGAGTGAAACTTGTTTCAAGCTCTATTGTGGATTTTTGAGCCTTGCGAAAAAATACGCAATAGCTAAAAATCTTTTTGATTTTTTGCCTGCCATCTGGGCACCATAAAGATAAGGAATAACTTTTGCTTAAAAATGTTATGTAATTTCTGTATATCAACAAATATTTAAAATTCCCTTTCACAGTACCCATGTAAATTAAACAATTCCCGGTCATCTTATGTGAGGAAAGACGATCTTAGGGAAACAGCGTTTCCATAGAATGGAAAAAGTACAATCCGAATCAAAAGGGCTCATAAGGAAAGGTGAAGAATATCTGGTAATTGAAAAAGAATTCAACGGCCAAAATCTAATAGATTTGCCTGGAGACAGAGTAGAAAAAGACGAAGGCCCTTATGATGCTCTTATAAGAAAAGTAAAAGAAGAACTATCTCTAAACATAAGAATCGTTGAACCAATGGCAATGTGGTGGTACTATCCTGAAGAAGGAGTTAAATCGGTCTGCAACACTTTCCTTTGTGAGCCTGAAAACGAAAATTCCGAAATTGACAAAAAACCTGAAAGCGATATAAAAAATTATTATTGGATGACCAAAGATGAACTCAAAAGGATAAAAGACCCTGTAGAAAAAAGTTTAATTAGAGTTTTTAGACAATTCTAGAAAAATCATAGGTTCAAATAATCTCTTATAAACAAATGATTAGCAGAGAAAAGATTGTCTTCGGATTTTCGATGGATGTTTCGAAGTCCTATTATCCTGTTGAATCTATTTAGGATTGCTCTAAATTTTCGAGAAACTACGCCTATATTACTTCACAATTAGAAACATCTATTTTTCCTTTGTAAAACACATGAGGAATGAACATAAATAGCAAAGGATCTCTACCTGCCTCTATTTCTTTCTTATAGTACTTTTTGGTTAATTCTGGTACCTTTTTGTATTTATTAACTTTAGAAAACTTGAATTTTGTAAATTGATCTTTACTAGTAAAATTTGACGGATCTTCTTTGTACTTAAAAAGATAAATCGTACTTTTCTCTTGGTCCAACAAACTAGCGGGAATTTTATACCAACGGAATTTTTATACTTCTTTGCCAGCTTCTTTCAAGGCTTTCGATATTTTAGAAGGATAAACGGGAACCAAGTGAATTGCATCAACCAACTTACAATTTAAAGTCGGTATCTCTTTTTCCAAAACATGTTTTCTATGCTTATACTTTTCAAGATTTTCTCTATATGCCTTAGGATAATTTGACTTCAAATGATTCAAAGGATAAAGAGTTTTTCCTTTCATGTTTTCCGGAACTCTATGGTATAAATAAACCATAATACGATAAACTAATTTCGGTTAAATATTTAATGTTATGATTTTGAAATGTAAAGAGAAAAAAACTCTTAAAGAAGCTCAGTTAATACGATTACATGGAAAAAATAAAGGAGTTAAAACCAAACAAAAAAGTATTTCTTTGGTATGGATTAGTTAAAGAAATTTTAATAACTTTTCTAATTATAGGGACACTGTTTACAGCAATCCAACTAACTGAACAGTACATTTCATTATTTACCAAAATTCGAATCTCTCACGCAATTATTCTGGCAACAATAATAACGGCAATACTGATTCCTAACAGGTTTGCTAAATACAAAAAAGAAAAATATTTCATATACAAAGACAAATTGATAAAAAAGGCAGGAAACCTAATTTCTGATACTGAATACGAACTTGTCATAAAAAACATCACTAATGTAATCTGCAGGTTACCTTTCTTAAAATACAAAATTTTCGGAACAGGCCAGATAATTGTAGAATCGGCAGGTAGCGGAACTTCTTATCTTGACTTTAACGCTCTAGAAAAGCCTTTCAAGTTATACAGCAAAACAGAAGGCCTAATGAAAAATAACGGATTTTCTTTAGATAAAAGTAATAAAATACATAGTGAAAAACCCGACAAGTTAGGCGTCACTGCAGAGATAATTAGAGAATTTTTTGTAGGCTTGTTTTCTACACTGCTTTTGGTTTCAAGTTTTGTTTCCGGAATCTTTGTATTCTTTGAAGAGCAAACTCAAATTGCCTTAACAATTGCCGGGTCAGTTTTAACGGTAGTACTAGTTATAGGAGTATTCAGATTTTTGGAACTTATAAAACGTCGTTATCATGTTTATGAAGACATTGTTTATTACGAAGAAGGATTCCTGACACGAGACAATGCCTTTATGCCAATACAAAACTTAGCAGACGCCTCTATAACCCAAAACCTGGTTGAAAGAATAATCAAAGTCTATGATGTAGTCCTAAGTTCCCAAGGTAACGGAAGGAACATTTACTTCAAAAACATGAAAAATGGAAAGAAGCTTCAATCCAGCATAGACAAGCTAATCGAAAAACACTCTTCTAATGTAAAAACCCAGAAAACCTCCAAAAAACAACAAGAGAGCACTAAAGAAAGTTCTTCAAATGAGGAAAAGGGCTATGAAATTAACACTCTTAGAAGCATACTGCCACTTTTGATTTTGATGCCATTATTCTTAATTTTCCTCCCTCTAATGTTTATTTTTGTTTTATTAATAGGGGGGAAGCTAGTAGAAGCATTTGCTACAAAGTACAAGATAAAGAAAAACGGAGTAGAAGAAAATTTCGAATTCATTTCTTCGAAGAAAAGAGAATTTACAAAAGACAAGCTTACGGGAGTCATAATTCACGAAAACATAGTTGACAAATGGCTGGGAACTTGTTCTATAACTTTCTGGTCTATAGGGGCTTCAAAAAACATTCAATTTAAGTACATAAATAAAGACAAAAATATTCACAAATTAGCAACTCAAAAGGCAGGAGTAGAGCCTAAAAAAGAAGTTTACGAAATGAACCCCTCATTCAAAGTTCCAGAATTTTTCAAAGCAAACCTTTATTGGATGGTTTTCCTGACGATTTTCAATGCAGCTGCTATATACTTTACTTACCTGTCCGGATTGCTTTGGCTGGTTCCGGTTTTAAGCGTTTTAGGCCTGATGGGAATCTTGATACATCGAACAAGAGTCTACGCCAGGTCTTATTGTAAACTTTATTCTAATGCTATAAAGCACAAATACGGAATAATTTTCCAAAGAACCTACTATACAACCTACGAGAATGTCAAGGACATAACCATATTGGAGTATCCTGCTAGTAGTAGAGGCGAGGTAACTTTCAATGTGGCAGGCGAACAAGTAGTAGGAAACCAACAACAAGGTCAGCAAGCAGCAGTTTCTAACAGTTTTTCAGTACCATACATAAACGAAATAGAGATTAAAGACAATCTTGTAGACTATATACTCGAGAAAAAGCCGTCTGAAAATAAAATTAAAGAAAAAGAAGAGAAACTCAGAAATTCAGAAACCGAAGAACCATTGATTAAAGCAAAACAAGATGTATCAAATACTGTAGCAGGTATAGCTATACCTTTCATAATTATATTCCCGCTTCTCTTAATTGCCCCTTTCGTAATCTGGTACGTTAAGAAAAAGAGATACTACATAGAAAGCAATAGAACTATTTCCAGAGAAGGGATAATCTTCAAATCCCAAAAATCCATAATTTTTGACAAAATTGACTACTTGAATACTTATACAAGCTTCCTAAACAAAACTTTCAAAAACGGAACCATAACAATAAATACGGCAGGTAGCAGTAAACCCGAACTAACAATAAAAAACATCTCTAAATACAGGGATTTTGATAAGAAGTTAAAGGAAATGTACGAGAAAAGGTAAAATTTTTTAAATTTCGGAAGGCATGATTTTTTATGGCAAGTTTAAAAGAGCCTTTAATTAGCGGTTTAATATCTGTAGTAATCGGAACAGGAATAACTTACTTAGTATCTTTGGTAATACAAACTAGTGAGTTAAAATGGGCCTTAATTGCAGTAGCGATAGCCTCTTTCTTCTCAGGTTTCTTTAGCCGTTTGAATGCTCGGTAATTTTTGTAGGTCCTAAATTAGTCATCAGATAACAGGGTTTTCACGTGAATCGCAAGGACTTATTAATTCTTGATTATACTTCAAAAATCCTTCAAGATAGAACTCTTATTAAGTCACATTACACCTAACGCCTTATCTCATTACGCTTTTTCCAAGGAATATAATTTCTTTCTAGAATTTCAATAATTTCGTCTCTTTGTTCTTTAGGCCCAAGGCCTTTCCAGTCTAAAACTACAAACTCTGGATCTTCTTCTGTTTTGTTCCAAGCTTCTTTGATGATCTCCTCGCTTACAGGTAGGCAGTATTTTGGAATTACATGTGAAATAGCAACATTAGATTCTCTCTGCAATTTGTTAAATCCGGGACAATAATGAGGCCCTCCAATTCCTACAGCAACTTCATTGTAAGGATTAAACTCAAAATTCTCTACAGTTCTCGAAATTGTCTTAGCCAAAACAAAACCTGCTCTTTTATCTTCCCATTCTCGCTTTGTAGCTCCAATTTCAATAAAAATACATGGCTTATCTATCAAAGGCCCGTGATGCGTAGCCTCCATGGTAACTTTATAATCTTTAGACAAGTGATGCTCATAAGCCAAATTCCTTAAATTATTGTAAATCTGCTTCAAAAAAACTCCCGAACCTCTCGAAATCTTCCCTCTCTTACCGCCAGCAATCGGCTCTTCCTCTCTAGGATTTCCCGGAGTATGAACTGTCAAGGCCTTCTCCTTATCTGTAGATTCGTGCTTAGAAGCAAAAACAACAAAATCATACTTCTCAATCTTACCCATATCCAAATTCTCTTCATGCAAAACATCATCATCTATTAAGTAGAAATCAAAGCCTCTTGCCTCAGGAGACATACCTGTCAAAAAAGGATTTCTCCTGAACTGATTGAGCTGACTACAAATATTCACAGCCGCAGGATCATTCTTACTCGCTACTACCAGAAATTTATTGTACATATTCCATCTCCGAAAACTACAATTTTAAACTTTGTTGGGATTTGGTAGAACATTTATGGAATAAACTTTAAAAAAAATAACAGAATAAATTACGAGCCAATGAAAAACAGTTTACAGTCAAAGTTAATGAATATTTTCCAAATTATTGATCCAGAGTTACAATTAGAGATCTACCAGGACAAAGAATTCAGGAGCTTGGATCTTGAGCAACTGTCTCAAACTCCCATAAACCTTAATAATCATGGTAGAAGAAAGTCCATAGAAAGGACTTTTAGGGGGTACCTCTCAAGTAGAAAATCCAACTTTAATAATCCATATGGGATCGAGATACTAAAAAATAATGCAAGCCCCAGCTACCTTTCTCACAAACCCATGGGCAATACAAGAGCGGTTGAAATGGTACCAGGAATTTATCGACATGATGGATCACCAGTAGAGGGAGATAGTGTGGCATACCTTAATAATAAAAAAGAACTAGAACATTTGGGGGTATACCAGGGTTCTGGATTTGTAAAATCGAAGTGGGAAAGGGACGGTCCTGTTGTCCTACATAGATTGGGGGATGTTCCACGTATCTTTGGAGATTTTGCGTTGTTTTCTGATTATTCTTTTGAGTGATTTGTTCTTTGCGTTAATTTTAAAAATGCCTCAAAACAGCCATGAGTTTATGAAAAAATTCGATATAGACCATAAAAGCAGAGTAGTTTATGAAACAACCAACCAAAATCCGATGTGGTTTGGAGAAATCTTTTATTCTGCTGGCAGGAACTATTTTAAAGATTCTCTTAGGCATTTTTCCAATGATTCCTGGAGTTTAAACAAAGAGAGTTTGGACAACCTTTATGACTATATAGTTCGAAATCCTGATAAATACGATATTGGTTTTGTAGGAGATGTTTCTCCCTTAATGACAAATGAAGACAGGAATGATTATATGGCGGAGACATATAAAATTGAGAGTCAGGGAATTATTAGCTTTATGTATAAGCCCCTTTTCGATTCCGGACGCGACTATTTTAGCCAGTATCCAAAAAACATAGTTTCTATCCTTAGTCCTAAGGAAAGCGGAGTGCAAAACTTAATGAAATTTACTGGGTTAATGGATGAAATTGCAAAATATAAAAATTAATCCAAATAATCCTTAACCATATCCAAAACTTCCTTGTCTCCTTGCAACATGTCCAAATTTTTGGCTTCTTCTACTGTAAACAAATCCATAGTAACTTCAGGATGCGGAATAAAACCTGTCAACTTGTCGGTCAAAGACGAAGCAAAAACATGCCTCTTGTCATAAAAATCAAAATTGCTATCAACCTCACCCAAGTACTCAAAATCTTCTAATTGATAACTAAAGTTGCGCCTTACCATTTTTTTCAATCTCTCTTCAGGAGAATCTTCTTCAATATCTTCAGCAAAAAACGACCATTCTTCATCTTGCTCCGGATTTTCAGACCTTTGCTCTAAAAGAATTCTCTTATCCTCATCATAAAAAACGATATTCACAACTTCACGCCTTTCCATAAAACTTGAAAACTAAAGAATTTCTTAAATTAATCGCTCATTTCAAGGATGTAAACAGCAATTACAGCACTATTGTAATTTAATCGAATTCAATAACCCCATGCCCCTTTTCAGAAATTTCTTCACAACTATGAAAGTCCGTTAAATTAACTTTATTCAAGTTCTTCACTTTCTTTTCCAAAGCTCTTCCAGTATAACCTTTCTCAGGGTCATACTCTTCAAGGATCAAAGTATCTCCCTCGGCCAAATCAAAATCGGCCAACCTCAAATCAACATTCTTTTTTCCTTCCAAAACTCTTTGAAACAAATCGGGACTAGTTTTCTTTTTGATTTTTGCCATTTTAGAAAATAAGCAAACAGAATTATTAAATCTAACTCAAATATCTCGGAATCTTTTGTTCTTTAAAATCCTCAAAATAACTCTCTCCATAAACTAGTCTATAAAAGCACTCTCCGGTTAATTTAGCGTCTTCCAATCCTTGGTGGTTTCCGGGATAATCCAATCCACAAAATTCACAGATTCTTCTAAGGCTTAATTTAGATTTGCCTTCAGAAAAACTGAATTCTTTATTAGTTTCTAAATGTCTCATTTGAGCAACGGTGTGCAAATCAAATGCCCTAAATTGAATTCCTATATGAAAACCATATTTTCTAGCCTTAGCCCAAATATATCCAAGGTCAAATTGCGGATTCATACATAAGAAAATATCTTTTTCTCTTTTTGAAACCCAGTCGAAAAACTGCTCAATCATCTCTTTTTGGGATTTCTTATTTTTATCTCTTAATTGCTCTTCAGTTCTTCCAATTACATCAAATATGTTCCTTTTAGATTCAGAAGTTGTTAAAATTAAATCATTATCATCTATTCCACATTCATCCAAATACTCTTCACCCGTATCTAGATCCACAGCCCCAATTTGCCAAATCCCGCATTTGTTAAAATCAAGGCCACTACATTCTATATCCAAAGCTATCATAAAATCATCCAATAAACAAGCATTAAAAAATCTAACTTAATCTCTCATTTACCTGCTCTGGGAAACGCCAGAAACAGTCTCGTCTTTCAACCAAGAAAAATAGCTTTCATTAGCAACTCCGTCTAACTTTATAATACACGGAACATCATAAGAATGAATTTTTTTCACTTCTTCCCTGACAGCCTCCCAATTTTCTTCTCTTGTCTTTACCAGCAAAATAACTTCATCTTCTTCACCAACATCTTTTTCCCAATTGGACATCGTCTTCACATAAAAATAATTCCCACAAGAAATTAGCTTCTTCTGCAACAGATGCTTACAAATCTTTCTGGCCTCATCCAAATCCGAACAGATTATTTCAATTAGTTTAAGTTCCATGTTTTAATGCAAAAAACACAAATTAAAAAATCTAACTCAAACTAATCAAAGAATTTTCTAAAAAAACGTGGATTGTCCAATCCCAAAAAACCTGCAACAATGAAGATTGTTCCGATAATTATGCACAAGGCAGTCAAAAAGCTAATAGATTCGAGATCAATAAGTCTCCCTGAAACAGGGTCAAATAAAGAGTACTCTCCAAAAGTAGGAGAAATTATTCATAAAAAGATTCCTCCAAAAAGCAGGCCAAAAGGAATTCCATATTTTTTCTCCCATTCATCCATAATTACAAAAATTAAAAATCAATTAAAAAATCTAACTCAAACTAATCAAAACGGCTCCACCAACCATAATTAACGAACCCACAATGTGCCTGAAAGGCTTTTTCTCATTGAAAAAAACCGCACCAGCGACAACTCCTAAAATTATACTAAATCTTTTTATTGAAATAACATACGAAACAAATCCTGTCTCAAATGCCGAAAGAACAAAAAACATTATTCCGAAAGTCGAAATCCCTATCAAAGCCAACTTCCAAAAATCCTGCCTGTCAGGGACCATTTCTCTCAATTGTCCTCGGAAAGCAAAAAATCCTGCAACCAAAATAGTAGGAACAAAAGTCCCCAAAGAAATTGCCATAGGTAAACCGCCAATCAAAACAGCCTTTTTCCAGAAAACCCCTAAAAAAGAAAAAAGCAAAGCCGTAAACAACATATATCGAGGGCCTTTTTCATAATAAAGTGCTTTGAAAGGACCCAAAATTCCTTGGTGGTCCCCATAACTTAACCAATAAGCTCCAGCGACAATAACTAAAATTCCTAAAGCTCCTAAAACTGAAGGTTTCTCACCTAAAAACAAAAAGCCGGTCAATAAAACAAATATCGGAGTAAACGAAAGCATCGGAAGTGAGCGTGAAAAAGGCCCATTATTAACTGAAAGTGTCATAAAAGCTATCGCACCTACATCAAACAACGCGGCAAGTCCGACCCACTTATAAAATTCTTGAGGAACTGTCTGCCAACCCGCAATAATCAAAAATATCAAAGCAGGAATTAATGCATAAAAATACCTCGAGAAAACAATCGTCTCATTATCAGAGCTCCTTGTAACTTTAATCAAAACTCTTGCCAAAGCTGAAAAAAATGCTGCACCTAAAGCAAGCCATAACCATTGCATCTAAATTACCTCTTTTACAGAAACCAAAAGAAAAACTTATTTTATACTTTTCGAAACAAAATCAGGAATTGTTTGCATCGGCGTCCTTTTTTTCGCTGGAATGCCCAAATTTTAGGTTCGGAGAAGGGCTTTACTAAGTAGTCAGGCACCTTTTTACATAAGTCTTAGTAAAATTATATTTTCGGGCTGAATACCCTATATGTCGTAAATAAAACAAAAAAGACAAAATTTATTGAATAATGAATCAATGACAGATAATTTGTCTCCTCAAAAATTTAATGTATCCCTTAAATCAATGATACAAGGTATTAGGAAGATTGATAAATAAAGTTAAAAACTCCAATTAATTCTAATTAAACATGAATGAATTTGTTCAAATACTTATAGGCCTTGTAGTTTTAGTCTTAGGGATTCCGGTTGGAGACGGCTTAGCAAAAGTAACAAAAGAAGAACTCGACGAAGGCCAAAAATGGTTCAAGCTTTTAGTCTTAATAGGTTTGGTTGGAGGGACAGTGGGATTAATCATAGAAAACGACATAATCCTCTTTACTTTCTTTTTCATAGCAATAGTTTCTTCTAGAAGTATTAAGCCTAAAAAAAGTAAAACTTCAAAGAAATCTAATTAACCTGCTCAAAGCCAAATCTCTCACCTTCTTTCCACTTCTCCCTATTATTTCCGTAATCTGGAATTCCCTTATTGGATTTCAACATCGAGGCCATATGCATTAAATTCCAAGTCATGAAAGTCGTATTTCTATTTGTAAAGTCGTTTTCAGGACCTCCGGAATTTTCGTCTAAGTAACTAGGCCCGGGTCCTGCCTCACCAACCCAAGCAGCATCTGCCTGTGGAGGAATTGTAAAACCTAAATGCTGTAAAGAATACAAAATATTCATGGAACAATGTTTTGCTCCGTCCTCATTACCAGTAATCAAACAACCGCCAACACGACCATAATAAACAGACTGTCCCTTTTCATTCAATTCGTGACTGTTTCCATAAAGTCTCTCTATAATCTTATTACAAACGCTGCTTTTCTCTCCTAACCAAATAGGACTAGTTATAACAACAATGTCCGCAGCCAAAACCATTTCGTAAATCGAAGACCAATCATCTTTCTCCCAACCTTTCTCTGTCATGTCAGGATAAACCCCATTAGCAATATCGTAATCGACAGGCCTAATTTCCTCAACCTCAACACCTTGTTTTTCCATAATATTCCGAGAAATCTCAACCAAACCGTTAGTATGACTTTTCTCAGGAGACTTCTTCAAAGTACAATTAATAAACAATGCTTTCAAGTTCGAAAAATCACTCTTTTCTTCAACCATAACTAAAAGAAATATCTAGCTTTTTTATAGGTTTCTAATCGTGGGTATCCAAATTAAAGATGGCTCCAGTCCCTTCCAAAACTTCGGCTACTCTGTCAGCCATTTGGAGGACATCTTCCTTCTCGGGAACCTTATCCCAAGTATAGGTTAAGTCTACAGTTCCTAGAGAAGATACAAACCCTATTTCTTCCAAATCATTCACAATTTCTGTTGGTTTTTTCTTACAAGACCCAAAATGCAATATCAAGTGGGTTTTCCAATTTCTATGTTCTGTCATATTAAAAAAGAGTAACGCTACTATATAAATTTATTCTCGATAATCTTAATAAAGTCGAAATTCTCTTAAAAAAATGGAGTACAAAGAAAAAACAAAAGAAACTTACGACAACTACGCCAGAGAATATGAAGAAATAAAGGACGAAAACTTCGTAGAAAACTACCTAAAAGAAGATTTTGAATACTTCTGCAAAAACCTAAACGGAAAAGAAGTTTTGGATTTAGGGAGCGGACCGGGAAATGACTCTCTAAAAATGAAAGAACAAAGGTTGAATCCTACCTGCATAGACATTTCACAATCAATGGTCAAAATTTGTAAAGAAAAAGGCCTAAAATCCCAACAAATGGATTTTGAAAACCTGGATTTCAAAGAAAACTCTTTCGACGGAGTCTGGTCAAGAACCTCGCTCCTCCATATGCCAAAAGAAAAACTTCCAGAAACATTAAAACAAATAAGAGAAATCCTAAAACCGGAAGGCTTATTCTACATTACTATGAAAGAAGGGAATTTCGAAGGCTTTAAGCAAAATTCCGAGTTTGAAGGAAACGAAAGATATTTTTCCCTGTACCAAAAAGAAGAGATAGAAAATATCCTATCAAGATTCTTCGAAATAATAAAGTCTTCAAAAACAAAAATGGACGAAAATCATGCTTACCTCAATTTTCGTTGTAAAAATTAAACTTAAAAACTCCGAAAATTCTAATTAAGTATGAGCAAAAAAAGAGACATTAAAATAGGTCCAGCAGGATTGGGTCCAGTTCAGAATGCGGAGAGTGTTTTGGAGCAATATCACGAAGAGGGCCTTACAGAGTGCGAACTAGCCTTTACTTACCAAGTTTACATAAAAGACCCGGAAGATGCCAAAGAAATCGGAAAAAGAGCAAAAGAACTTGGAATTAACTTAACAATTCACGCCCCATACTTCGTAAACCTAAACTCCGACAAAAAACAAACTATCGAAGCAAGCAAACAAAGAATCCTAAGATGCATTGAAAGAGGCCATGAACTAGGAGCTACAAAAGTAGTTTTCCATCCCGGATATTATGGCAAAGACAAGTCTGAAGAAGGAAAGAAAAAAGCTTACGAGAACGTCAAAAAAGCCGTAGCCGAAATGGAAGAAAAAAGAAAAGAGCAAGGCTGGACAACAAAACTAGCCCCCGAAGTAATGGGAAAAATAAACATTTTCGGCTCCCCGGAAGAAATATCTCAATTAGTGAAAGACACAGGCTGCAGTTTCTGTATAGACTTCGCACATTTACTCGCAAGAGAAGGCAAAGTAGATTATCAAAAAATCGCAAAACTCTTCCCATGGAAAGACTGGCACGTCCACTTTTCAGGAATTGTCTACGGAGACAAAGGAGAAAAACACCACAAAAACCTAGAAGACGGCCAATGGGAAGACCTCCTAAAAAACATTCCCGAAGAAAAAAATGTAACAATAGCCTGCGAATCTCCCGATTTAGTAGGAGACTCCGAAAAAGGCATTAAAGCTTTGGAGAAATTGGGTTAGCCCGATTGATAAAGTCTAACAAAAGATTTAAATAACCTGGGAACATAGACATAGTAAGATGGAGGCGGAAAAATATAGGGAAAAAGTCCTTGAAATGGAGGGCGTAGTTGAAAACGCGCCGTATAATCTCACTAATCGTTCTAACCTATATAACCCTTTAGTAGGTTCTTCTGGACCTTGTCAATCAAGTTCCCAAAGCCAAAGTAATAGCGGGTCTCAAAGCAAAAGCGGATCAAGACCAGGGATCTACCAACCTATAGGAAATAGTGGCCATAGTGCATCTAACTCAAATCCAAATAGAAGACGTAGAAAAGAGATTTCTGATTTAACTGAAGAACCCTGGAGGTGATAGGGTGCCCTATGAGATTAAATGAAGCTTTAAGAAAGTTTGAAAAAACCGGATTAGGGACTAATCCTGAGGAAACAATAATAATTACCGACGAACCAAAATATCCTCAATACCTAGTTTTTTCTGGAGAAAACGATAAAGAAAAGTACAGAACAAATGAAGTCCATGGACAAGGTATTTCTAAGAACTCTCAAAGCGCAAAGGTTAAAGCCTATGGAGAATATCTTGAAAGATTGGCCATAGAAAATCCTCAAAAAGAGTACCTTAGCAAACCGCGTAAGTTTAACCCGGGAAAAGATGTTAGGCCTTCTTTATTCAGGAACTATTCAAGTGAACAAATAAATATTGAGGAGTTTGAAAATAAAGCCGATAACGAAATTTATCGGTGGTATCCAGCAAAGAATTTGTCTACTGGAGAAGAAGTAAACCTGCCGGCACAATTGATTTATATTAATCCTGAATTTAACAAAGAATTTCCAATAAGACTTGAAAGAATAACTACGGGTACAGCATTAGGTTTCAAAGGAACTGGAAGGGCAAGAAAAGAAGGACTACTTGAATCTATTGAAAGAGATTCATGCATAGGGGCGTACCTACAAGCAAAAGAGTTGCCTTTAATAGAGAACCTTCCTAAAAATATAGAAAAAACAAAAGAATACTTGGAAAGATATCAGCTTGAACCTTACGTGTTTGATGCAACCTCTGATTTGGAGATTCCTACAGCATTAACCGTAACAGTCGACAAATCAAATATGGGGCAAGCAATAAATGTAGGCTCAGATGCCGATCTCAACTATAAAGACGCGATAGAAAGATCAATCATGGAATCTATACAATGCAGAAGAACAGGCAGAATACTCAAAGAGATAGAATGTCCGGAAAGGCTGCCAAAAGAAAATGAAATAAACTCTTTAGATAATAGGTTCTTTTATTGGTTCGGCAACGAAAGAAAAAACGATTTGCCTTTTTGGCTAGGATCAACCAAAAAAATAAACTATAAAAAATTAAATAAAAAACCGATTGGAATAGATGAAATTGTAAATAGTTTAGACAAGAGAGGGTTCCATGTTTTCGAAGCAGACATTTCTCTCCCTGAAATGGAAAAGGAAGGGATAGAGGTAAAAAAAGTAATCATACCCGAACTACATCCATTATATTTAGACGAAAATGCAAAATATCTGTATAGCAAACACTACGGAGAAATAAAAGAAAAAAACCTAAAACCTCACCCTATGACTTAAAATGAGAAAAGATACGAAAAACTTCTATAAAAAAACAAAGCTTAAAGAAAAGTTGGAGATCGACAGTAATGAAGAAGCACCCATAGAATACGTAAAAGTATTTCATAAGACATATCCTAGGTTACCCTCCCGGAAATTAAAGCCTCGTAATTATTTGGACAAATTTGAAGAACTAACTTCCCAAAGAGAATCGATAAGATCGTTCTCAAAAGACCCTATGAGTTACCAACAGCTTTCAAATATACTGCATTCTTGTAGGATAAACGATTACAATAGAGATCCCGAGAGAAGGTCGTATCCTTCTGCAGGAGCAAGATTTCCCATAGAGACATATGTGACCAATTTCAATGTTGAAGGTATCGAAAAAGGAGCATACCATTACAATATATTAGACAACACTCTTGAAACACTATTAGAAGAGAATCTAGATAAGGAAAAAGAATCAATAATCTCTGCTTTAGAAAACCCCGCAGCAGCCATTGTTTTAACATCCGCAATACCTCGATCAGAAGTCAAATATGGTGCAAAAGCGTATCCCTTTTCTTTAATTGAAGCCGGACATATGGGCCAAAATATAATCCTTTCTTCTGAGAGAGAAAACATAGGGACCTGCCCAATTGGAGGATATGTAAACGACAAAGTCTCAGAAATACTTGACTTGACTGAAAACGAAATTCCTTTATATGTAATTGGTTTAGGAAAAAAACAATGAAAAAAGAAATAATCAAGAATGACGAAAATACCTTAGCAGAACTCTATCTATTCTTGGACAAATCTAACCGTCTACCAAGCAAGAAATTTGCTAAAGAAGCATCTAAGGACTGCCCAAATACAGATTCCGGGTTTGCAGGTTGGAAAGAAAAAGAAGCATTGGAATTTCATCTAAATTTTGTTAACAACGATGCGGAAAAACAGTTTCCAAATGAAGGCAATATGGAAACAAAAATATCGGATTCTGTAAGAAAAACTTTGAGAAAGATAAAAGATTCTATACCGATGGAAAGCCTAAATATATTTATATTCCCGACTACTTCCAAATTTGTAAAAGACAAACTTGATGGCATTTCAGGATTTTGCACTTTCAAAAAAACCATAATTTTACACATGTTCCCTTCAGAAAACTGGGAAGAATCAATGAAAAAATCTTTAATACATGAAGCGACTCATGCCCTATCCCCTTTCTATAACATAAACGAAATGTCGATAGGAGAACAAATTATTTTTGATGGAATCGCAGAAAACTTCGTAGAACATATTACTGGAGAAAAAAGTCATTTAGGGAATGCAATAAACAAAGAAAGTGCACAAAAATATTTTGAAGAACTAAAGGAAATATTAGACAGTGAAGATTTCGAAGAACATGGGAAAGTTTTCTATGGAACTGGGAAATATCCTTTATGGACAGGGTATTCAATTGGATATCATCTAATAAAAGAATATTTGAAGAAAGTAGATTTAACATGGGATGAGATTATCAAAAAGGATCCAAAAGAAATCCTTAAAGAAATCCTAATAACTAACCCTTCAACCTAATATGAATTCCTAAAACTCCATACTTTTCTTCATCTTCTCTTGAATAATGCTGCCTGTCATTTTCTGCTTGTTCTTCAGGCTTAGTTCCCTCGGTATGCCCAAACTTACTCGGGTCAAAAGCAGAATACAAATCATAAAAATTCCTAAACCTCGAAAGGCCGATAACCTCAACCAAAACACTCTCTTCCCGATTATGATAATTAAGAATTTCAATTTCGTCCCCAATTTCAACTTTCTGCCTTTGCTCGTCATAAAGCCTAACCTCGATAACTTTCTCCCCTCTTTGAACTCTTCTAAATGGATCTTTTACCAATTTCATCTGGTGTTTCATACATATCTAACCTCTCTTGAATCTTACCAAACATTTTCTTCAATTCATCCCAAAAAGCATAAACCAATAAACCTATCAAAACAACATAATTCAAAACCATAAAAACAGGATTACTCCACTTAACTCCATCCAAAGAAGTTTCTACTAGAGGCCATAAGAAAGGCGTTGGGTAAAAGTCACTTGTATGTGTGAAAATGTCAAACAAAATGTGCAAAGGCCAGCCTAACATTGCCAAATAAAATCTTCTCTTAACAGCAAAAACCGCCAAAAACACAACTCCAAAAACCAAAAAGCTATGGCTTATCGGATAAAGAACATCTGTTATAAAATGCGGTCCGTGAATCTGGCCTAAAAACAAAACCGCATAAGCTATCGCAATTCCAAAAGCAAGCAAATCCGGAAAAACTGCCCAAAGGCCTGTCCAAACCCAGGAAAAATTCTTCTTAAACTTATCTCGAGAAATCTTACCTAAACCCGAACCCCAAAGAAAGTGAGCTATAGTGTCCATAAAAACTCAAAACAAAACAAGATTAAAAATTATTTGGCTTGGTAAGCTTTCTCCGAATCGGAATACAAATTAAACTTTTGAGAAATAGAATTCATAAAGTAACTTTGCCGATTATTAAACGATTCACCTCCAAACTGAGAAATATGGTCTAAATGGCCCTTCAATCTACTAATCTCATCGCTCAACGAACTAGAATCTTTTGATTTCAAAGAATCTTCTATAGACTTAACATTAGACAAAAGAGGGTCTTCGAGGGAGTCTAAAGATCCATCATTTGACTTATTATCATAAACTAGGTTTCCTTCATAATTGACTCTCGAGGGATTCTGTTCAGACTTTTTCAACCAATAAGGTAAAATCTCTCTCGACATAGAAACATCCTTAGGATCTTTTTGCCTTCCTCTCTCTACACCACCACTAAAATAATTAATATAATTCGTCCTAATACAATCAGCATCATTAAGTGCCATATCCAACCTCAATCTATCAATTCCCTCAAACATTTTATCTCCGCGCAATCAAAAAACCTCTTCATTTATAAGCTTAATTGGTCTTCAATGTAATTAAGCCAAATTTCTCAACTTTATGAAAAGAACGTTAAACCTCTTCCCAACTATAATCTGGATCCATTTCAAAACTTTCTTTCTCAACTAAATCCTCCAAACCGTTATACTCAGGAACAATCCCCAAAGCCTCTGCTGGACCTCTACCTCTTTCCAAAGCCCAATTCCAATAGGTAGTAGAATTCTGAACCAACGCCCCAACAGTCCAAGGCTGATAACCTTTATTGTTTTTAATGGCCAAAACACTTTTCGGAACATTACAAAAAGACCAAATTCCCCAAGCGACAAAGTCATCCCTCCAACCTTCCAATCCAGCACCATGAGATCCAATAGTCCCGAGATACATAGTAAAAGCATTAAAAGCTGTATTATACAAAGTCAAGTCAACAGGATTCTTCCCGAAAACATTTCCATAAAGCCTTTGCTCGTCCGAAGTCATATTCCCGGCGACATAACGCCCAAAAACATTCCTCAAGGCCATAGCAGAATACTTCAAAAGATTATTGTCCGATTCTTCAGCCTCGGGATGATGCGTAGCCTTAACCATAAAACGATTCAAAGCACCCATATCTTTAATACGACCTCTCGAAAAATCTTCCTTACAAACATAATCTTCCATAGAAAAACAAACCGAAACTACTCTTTAAATAAGTTACTTTTTATTAGAACCCTTTTTCTTAGATTTCTTAGAAAGCTCTTTATTCACCTTTTTCCCTAATTCTACGGCATCTTCCTCGGAAAGCTCACTATCAGCCAACGCCTTATCCATCTCTTCCAAAACCGCCAACTTCTTTTTAATCGCTTGCCTTGCAATTTCACTCCAGTTTATCTCCTTATGCCTATCCATCTGTTCCTTCAAGTCATCCGGCAAAGACATTGTTATATTAACCATTTTACTCCATATTTGTACTATGTGTGATAGGTGTAAATATTTAAATTTTTCTGAAGTTGGAGAAGAGAAGGTAGTACCTGCGAAATTACAACAAAACCGAAAATTATTTAAATTACATAAGAGTCTCTTTAATATGAAAAGCCTATATGAAACCGCAAGTGAAAGAGAACCTACTCCACTAGAAAGAAGCTTAGAAGAAAGCTTGGGATACCCGCAATTAACATATGGTCTAAGAGAAGGACCTTCTATAGTTGGCCATATTCCTTCTCAGCAAGAAAAATCTTACACAAAGCCATGGCAACCAAAAATAGAGAATCCCGGTTTCATCAGGAAAGTTGATGAATTACAATTTGAAGAATTAAAAGACAAAATCGAATATGAAAAATTCGAGAATAACAGAGGAAAAATTTTACTCTCTCTATTAGGAATGGTGGGCTCTTTATCTTTGGGGACAGTTGCATCCACTTACATTAGCCTTCAGGGAAATGATTTAATGGCAGCTACAACGGGGGTTGCTTCAGCGGCAACTTTCGTTTATTCAGCTTATAAAACCCTAAATGTTCAAAGCAAAGATTCCGATAAAAATACTCCTACAGCCCAATACATAGCAGAAAATCTCGATAAACCAAAGGAAATGTTTCAGAAATAGTTTACAACTTAAGAGAGAAAGAATACAAAAACAGCCTTAACGAACTCGAAAGAAAAATCCCGTCCAAGAAAAGTACCTAAAACAACTCAAAAAGAAATGGTTTAAAATCTAGTCATTTCTGGCTATATGTTTGAATAAAAGAACTACCTTCTCCGGGATTATTGAAATCCATTTCATATTTGTTCAGTTCTTTTGAGGTTCCATAAATCTCGCTATTTCCTTTTGGAACCTCGAAACCACGAGAATTTTCTTTTCGCTCGATACTCATTTTTTCAAGATTACCGGCTTCCACCTGAGAACCATCTACACTATTGCATCCTGAAAAGGAATAAACAGCTGCCAATGTACCCAAAGTGCCTAACAAAATTGCTCCTCCTTTCTTCACAGAATCCCAAATATTGGAAGAACCATAGTCTTGATTCCTAAAGCTAAGATAATCGCTTTGGCTCGGTTTAAGGCTTCCGTCACTTGTCTTCACATCACTTGGTTTCAAATATCCATGTCTCATTTTATTACCTATCAAAAATAACAAAATATGTTTTTTAAACTTTTCGGTATTTAATGACTTTAGAATTACAACACAAAACCCTAAAAACACTTCTTCATCCAAAAAAACATGCTATACATAATAGGTCTCGGCATGGACCTAAACTCAATAACGCAAGAAGGATTAGAGGCAATAAAAAATTCAGACAAGATTTACCTGGAATCCTACACGGTAGATTTTCCTTATTCTCGCGAAGAACTCGAAGAAAAACTCGATACTGAAATCCATGACGCAGACCGAAATATAGTCGAAAGCACCGAAATTCCTCGAGAAGCACAAGACCAAAATGTCGCATTACTGGTCTACGGAAGTCCTCTGGCAGCAACAACCCACATCTCTCTAATAGAGGAATGTCAAAATCTCTCAGTAAGCTATGAAGTCATACACAATGCCTCAATCATCGACGCAATAGCAGAAACAGGTCTCCAGCTCTACAAATTCGGAAAAACCGCCTCGATGCCCAAATGGAAAACAAGCTACAAGCCCGAAAGCTTTATCGAAATAGCCAAACAAAACTCTCAAATAAACGCTCACACACTAATACTCTGCGACATAGGGATGCCTTTCCACGAAGCCGCCGAACAACTAAAAGAATCCTCCAAAAACCACGAATTCCAAATCGACTCAATTATAGCTTGCCAATCTCTCGGAACACAAAACTCCAAAATAGCCTACGGAAATCCTCAAAGCCTAAAAGAAACCGAAATCCAAAACCCTTTCTGTATAATTCTTCCAGCGGAGCTGCACAAAACCGAAAAAGAATTCTTAGAGAATTTCTCAATCTAATTCTGTATAAATTAAAAAGTGACAACAAAACGAAAAGTTTAAAAATAGCCTAAGTCTTGCTTTGGTATGGCAAAAGCAGGAAAGAGTCTTTTAGACAAAGTAACAGAAGGAGCGGCAAAATTTGCAATAAATATAGGAGCGGTTAATGGAGCATTCGGATCATCTGAATATGTAGCCTCTCAAGATTTCTCAGAACCCTTACAGCTATTAACCTTCGGTGCCAGCTCAATTGGAATATACGCGGCAAACCAAAAAGGCCTGGTCTCAAAGGCTTCAGAAAAAATCAATGGGCTAAGAAATAAAGCTTCAGAAAAATGGAGGCCCGCAGCCACAAATGCTATATCAACAGCACTTTTGGGAGCAACAATTATAACTGGAGCATCAGGACTCTCAAATGAAGTTTCAAATATCTATAATGATTTCAATCCTTCTGAAAAAATTTCTGAAAAAAAGGAAAGGCCAAATCCTGACAAAGAAAAAGGAAAAGAAAAGACCTTCGAAGGAATAAACTCCTCTAGACTTTCAATGGAAGGGAAATTTCAGAGAGCAAGAAGATTTAAAGATATTTACCAGAAATTTGAGAGAGAGTACGACATACCGAGACATACTCTAGGACCTTTAGCCATGACAGAATCTCATGGAAATCCTGTACAGTTAAACACTCCCGGAGATGGGGGTGCTGGACTATATCAATTTCAGCCAGGAACAGCAAGAGCATATGGTCTAGACGTTAGAGGAGAATCTAATGCTATGGGGGCAGATACTAACCATGCAAAATCACTGAGAAAGATATGCGAAGAACATGGATATCAATACAAAGACCTTGCAAAAGTTGATGAAAGATTCCATGTTGTAAAAAGCTCCGATGCGGCTGCAAAATATATGGAAACCCTTATTGACAGATACGGGGGACTGAAGGAAGCAGTTTCAGCCTATAATTTGGGTTCTCCTGCAGAAAAACCTTCAGAAACATCTCATGTGAGAAGATTCCAAAAATTCAGAGAATACTATAAAGAAAACATAAAATGAACAACGAATACAACCACCTACCAGGATTTGAAGAAGGTGAAGGAGACAACTATAATCCTTTAATAGGATTCAATCTAAACGGGAAAAACCATGAAGCCTTTCTAAAAAAAGAACCAGCGGACATATCTCAAATAAAATATGAATGGGTAATAAAGAACCTTGAAGATGAAGGATTAAACCAACTTGAAAACATGTTGAAAGAAAATTTTGGAAATCCTAAAGATTCAGAAGAGGCACCTTTCTATTACTTTGATGGAAGCCGAACTAACATAATCAAATCTCAAGACTACAATGCCGACGGAAAAAGAATAAGCTATCAATCCAAGAACTTAACAGACGAAAACGCTGAATTAATGGCGGGCGACCCCCAGGCCATTAGAATCTCTGAATACTGGGGCAAGCCCGAAAAAGACAAAATGCATGCTTCAATAACAATTTCGGAACAAATAGAACCTGAACAAACACAACCCAGATATCTTGATTCTCACGAAATAATAAGAAGATAGTTCTTATACGAACTTTTTCCCTCGAGAAATATAAAAACTTTTATAAATGGGAGTAACCTCTGCAAGCGACTATGAAAAATCTCGTCGGGAAATTAAGAGGTGAAGGAGAATCTTCTAAAAATATGCTCCAGGATTTCCTTTACGGTTCTAAAATAGCTAGGCGTATGTTGAAACACACGAATCTAAAAAATCAAGTTTATCTAGGTTCCAAAAGAAAAATTCAAAATGAATCCTCTAGCAATAAATCTTGGAAAATTCCAGGATTGGACCCTCTAAAAAAATTTATGATTCCCACGAAGACCGCTTTGCAGATATTAATTCCTCTTTGGGGTGCGTTTGCTCCTCAATATATCGGCACAAGTTCAACTGCAGAAAATTCAGAATTTAGTAAAGATAAGAACAATATAGAACAAGTCACTCCTTACCAAGAAAACTTTATTGTTGATGAATTATTAAGACCCAATGAGAATAAAGAAATAAAGGTAACAATGCCGGCTTGGACCCAACTGGGCAAATTCCAAAGGACTTATAGGTGGGACGATCAACTTGATAAGGTAGAGAATAAGTACAATATTCCTACGGGAACACTTAAAGCGATAATTATGCAAGAGTCAGGTGGAAGAGTAACGGCTGTAAGTCCCGATGGGGGCGTAGGCCTCGGTCAATTCCAACCTGGAACTGGTAGGGCATATGACTTAGATGTAAGAGGAGATTCGTATAGTACTGGAAAAGACTCGGCTCATGGAAAGAGACTGTCAAATCTTGTAGAGGAATACAACCACGACTACAAAAAATTATCTGAAATGGATGAAAGGTTCGACCCAGAAGAAAGCATTAAAGCTGCTGGAAAATTCCTCTCGACTCTAAAGAGAAGGCATGGAACCTGGGACGAGGCAATTGAAAGATACAACCAAGGCAGTAGTGCGAATGGAGATCCTGATGACCCATACGTTACAAAGATAGAAGAGCGAAAGCAATTCTACAATAAACACGATCCAACTAAACCCGCTTTGGAAAAAATTAGTTATAGTCATGGGGATTAGTGTTTTAAATTCCAAAATCGAGCTAGTTTTATGGGAAAGATAATATTATTTCACCGAAAAGACCTAAGGACCCATGACAACAAGGCCCTAAATCAAGCTCATAAGCACGGGCAAGTTATTCCAGTTTACGTAATTTCCCAAGAGACTGGGTCTTTAGAAAGTTGGAGACCTAAATATTGCCCCGATAAAAATAATTTTTTAGTAGAGTCTTTAAAAGATTTAAATGGTCAATATGTATCTAAAGGCTCTTCTTTAAACATTATAATGGGGGATGTTTTAGAAAAGCTTAAGGAATTGTCTAAAAAACTAAATGCTTCGGTTTACTTTAACAGAGACCCAAGAGGTCACCCATCTGATGAGGAACTCTTGAAATCGGGTTTCTTTGGATTTGATTGCGATGGAATTCAGAGAAGTGGGAGAAAAAATTGGCATAAAAATTGTAAGAAATTTTTTTATTCTGAAGAGTATGAGGAGCCAAGTAAGATCAAGTCTACATATGATTATTCAGAAATAAATATCGACGATATTCCTCGTTTTTTAAATTGTAATAAAGAGAAGGAAGAAGTCCCAAAGGGTGGAACAGAACAAGCATTAAAACTTTTGGAAAGTTTTAAACTAGGCCTTAAAGATTATAATAAATCCATAGAGTACTTGCCCTGGTCTGAAAGCGGTACTTCTAGGCTCTCTGCACACTTTTCTTTAGGGACTCTCTCGTTAAGAAGGGCCTTTCAAGAAATCGATAAATTAGATTTTAAACAAAAAGAGTCATTTAAGAAGCGGCTATTTTTCAATCAGCATTTTATTCAGAAGCTTCAAGATAACCCTAAACTAATACATGAGGCCGCAAACCCAATATTTGAAAATAGCTATGATACTCTCTACTCGGAGAATTCGGTTTTGATAGATGCTTGGAAAAATGGGAAGACCGGGTATCCTTTAATAGATGCTTCAGTGAGGGCTTTGGTAAAAATAGGTTTCATTAATTTTAGAATGAGGGCTACCCTTGCTACCTTCTTTACTTACATTTTAAAACAACCATGGAATATAGGAGCTGACTTTATGCATTATCATTTGATAGACTCTGATGTCGGAATCAATTACTCCCAGTGGCAAATGCATTGCGGACTAGTTGGGGTACATCCAAATAACATACATAACCCTACAACCCACATAAATGAAAATGATCCTAATTGCGAGTTTATCCTTAAATATGTTCCAGAATTACGTGATTTCGATATAGAAGATATAAAGAAAAATCCTAAAAAGAGGACACAAACAGAGATTAAAAGTTATATGGCTCGTGTTATCGATTACGAAATTGAAAGAGATAAGGCTATTAAGATTTATAAAAAATTAAATAAAGATTCTAGAGATTATTTAAGGAACAACCCAGACATTTATAAAAAACTCTCTTTATCTACAACTGCTAGCAAAAGGGATTTTCCTGTTACAAAGGAGGTTTAGGCACCTAATATCCATCCTTCCTCACCAGATAATCCTTTAAAATCCTTAACTTCAATTTTTTCCATAAACTTTACGCTCTCAATAACTTGTTTTTTGTCTTTTATGTCGTAATTCTTTATCCTGTCCTTAATTATTCCGGGCCATATTTCTGCCATTACTATCTTTGAGTTGGCTGTTTTTTCGAAAGGCCAGACTCTTATGTCTCGTAAAATGTCGAACCTTAATTGCTTGAGCATTTTTATTCCCAATAAAGATTGGCTTCCTACGCTTCCGTGTCCTAGAAGCTTCCAGACAGGCTGTACTCCCAGCCCTATTTCGGTTTTCCTCACTTTGTTAATTCCCTTGAAGGGAAACCTAGGAGAGTATTTAGGAAGGCTTTTATAATCTTTAGAATCAGGTCTACCGTAAAACGGACCCCTTGCCGAATTTAGTCTTGCAGCTCCTTCGAAACGATTGTTTGAGTTGTCGTGATTGTCATCTATAACCCTGTCTATCTCATGCCAAACACCTTTCCAGTCGCTTTTCCCTATTAATTCTGCAAATCCGCTTGGGAAACCCAAACAAAAATCAAACCCTATTAGAACCCTTCCACGGTCTTTTTTAAGAAATCTTGTTATGAACTTTTTGAAATTATGCCTTGTTCTGAAATAATATGTTCTTATTGATTTTTGTTTTACGGCTACCCAAATAGCATCTTCTTGTGGCTTTCTAGAGCCTGGTTTGTTTTTAGCCGACCAATCAACTGCAATGTAAGTGTCAAACATAGTTGTTAAAAGACATCTTAATTCTTAACTTTTAGGTTTCATACAAATAGATCTTTCTCCACTTTTTCTTTATTTTCCAGCCGGGAAGCCTCCATTCATGCGAAACTATCCTACTGCCGGTTTTGAGCTCTTTGTTAAACTTTCTAGATATCTTGCGCATAACTGTTTTGAACTGGAATAAAACAACTTTGTTAAAACCGCCCAAATCCACTTTGAAAAAATTCTTCCAATGAATAAATGCTCTACCTCTTAAACCCTTCCTTCTTACACGTAAACGCGAAATCCAAACCAAAAAAGGGTTCAACTCATAACCATGAATCTCAATATTTCCCGAATTAACAGATTCTGCTAAACGAATACAGACACCCCCGTCTCCAGAACCAAGCTCGGCAATTTTATCTCCGTCTTCAGGTTTAGAGAATTCTACCATTTTATCCAGGTCTTTGCCTCTACTAGGTTCGTAAGGGGCCCCTACAAGAAAAGGAAGTAAAAAAAATATCGACAAAAGAAGTCCTAAAAAACAAAGTCCTGCAAAAAACCAAATTATTAGTTCCATTAAACTTTCCCAAAACCGTAACTTTTTAAACCATTGTGCGGAAGACTACAGCTTTTGTTTTCTTTAATATAGTCTGCAAAATCATTCTTCGGCTTAACAAAGTTTTTGCTTCCCAAAAATAAAGTTTTATAGAGATTCTTCTTTATTCTATACAAATCATGTTGTGGAACACGAACATAATCGCTTCCGCCCATCATAAAATAAGTTCGCTGGTCATTTAATGTTTCTCTAAGTTGTTCTTTAAACTCTTTCTGTTTACTCTTGGAAAGGTTACAAACAAGTTTCCCTATGTCTTTAAGAGCCATATGGGATAAAAAAGCCAATCCTTTAAATATTTATAGGACAAAAGTCAAAATAAGTGGCGGTTTTCCATAGCTTTTAAATAATCCTTCTTTTTCTAAAAAACTATGTACGATTTTAAAGAAGTTGAAGATGCAGCAAAGGAATTATTGGACAATAACCAAGAAAAGGTCAAAGAAGCTGTTCAGGATGACGAAAATAAGGAAATTTTTTCTTTCTTAGAAGGACCTCCGACAGCAAACGCCCCGCCGGCCTTACACCATTTAGAAGTCCGGACTTTCAAAGACATAATAAACAAATTCAAGTTTATGCAAGGCTACTCAGTCCCGAGAAAAGGTGGTTGGGATTGCCACGGCCTACCAGTCGAAGTTCAAGTTGAAAAGAAACTAGGAACTAATAGCAAAAGCGATGTTGAAAATTATGGGGTAGAAAAATTCACGAAAAAATGCCGGTCAGACGTTTGGTCAAACATTGAAGAATGGAATCAATCAACTAGAGATCTAGATTATTGGATAGACTTAGAAAACCCTTACGTAACTTTAGACAACAACTACATTGAAAGTGTTTGGTGGAGTTTGAAAGAGCTTTACAACAGAAAACTTCTCTATGAAGGCTATAAAATCCTCCCTTATTGTACAAGATGCGGAACGCCTCTTTCAGGCCACGAAGTAGCTCAAGGATATAAAGAAAAAACCGAAGACTCAGTTTACGTAGCTTTCAAGCTCAAGGACGGCTCAGACACGTACGTGCTAGCATGGACAACAACTCCTTGGACTTTACCGGGAAACGTTGCTTTAGCAGTAAACCCTGAAATAACTTATACTAAAATCGAGTTACCGGACGGCGACAAGCTAATTTTAGCAAAAGAAACCCTGGAACTAATTGAGGCCGACTATAAGACCTTAGAAGAATTCCAAGGATCTGAACTAGTAGGTAAAGAATACGAACCACTCTACGACATAGAAGAACTAAAAAACGAAAACTCTTATCAAATCGTTTCGGCAAACTTCGTAACAACCGACGAAGGAACCGGCGTTGTCCACACAGCAGTAATGTACGGCGAAGACGACTACAACTTAGGAAAAGAAAAAAACCTGCCGGAAGTCCACACGGTAGGCCAGGACGGAAAATTCCTAGACATGGTTCCTAAATTCTTACAAGGCAAATACGTAAAAGACGCTGACAAAGATATAATCAACGACCTAAAAGACAGAAAACTCCTTTTCAAAAAAGAAAAAACAACCCACAATTACCCTCACTGCTGGCGTTGCGACACGCCTTTACTTTACTACGGCTTAAACTCTTGGTTCGTAAAAGTTACTGATGTAAAAAATCGGCTTGTAGAACTAAATCAAGAAATAAACTGGAACCCTTCACATATCAAAGACGGTCGTTTCGGGAAATGGCTTGAAAATGCTAAAGACTGGACTTTATCGAGATTTAAATTCTGGGGAACCCCTTTACCAGTCTGGAGATGTTCTTCATGTAATAAAGAAGAAATTGTAGGAAGCATTCAAGAGCTAAAAGAAAAAGCAAATTCCGAAATTTCTGAAGAAGAAATAGATTTACACAGACCTTGGGTAGACAATATCAAATTCAACTGCGACTGTGGCGGCGAAATGGAAAGAATCTCCGATGTAATCGACTGTTGGTATGACTCAGGAGCTGCCCATTTTGCACAGCTACACTATCCTTTCGAAAATCAAGAATACTTCCACAACAGGCGTTACCCTTACGATTACATCTCAGAAGCAATCGACCAAACGCGAGGCTGGTTTTACACAATGCACGTTCTCTCAACAACCCTATTCGACAAACCAGCTTACAAGAACGTTGTTTGCGCCGGCCATGTGGTGGATGAAAACGGAAACAAGATGTCAAAATCCAAAGGCAATGTAATAAGTCCGGCAGAAATAAAAGAAAAAGCAGGCATCGACGCTACGCGACTACAATTTTTCACAGCAGACGCAGGAAACCAAAAAAGGTTCTCTTACAACTTAATGAAAGAACAAGTCATACCTTTCCTAAATACTCTCTACAACTGTAACAAATACTACCAACAACTCCATGACAAATCTCCTGAAGAAAAAATCGAAGACAAATGGATCCTAAGCAGATTAAATTCAACTGTTAAGGAAGTAACCGAGGAACTAGAAAACTTCTCACTAAACAACGCTTTCGAAAAACTATCGGACTTTGTAGTAAAAGACTTCTCTAAAGGCTACATTAAAATGACTCGTGAAAGAGATGACACAAAACAAATTCTAGGCGAAGTTTTAGAAAAAGTCTCACTATTACTAGCACCCTTTGCTCCTCACTTGCCCGAATACATCTTCAGAAACTTTTCAAGAGATTCTATACACTTGTCAGAATGGCCTTCTTACAGCGACGATAAAACAGACGCAGAAACAGAAGAAAAATTCCAAACAGCTTTCGACATAATAGAAGCAGGCTTAGCAGAAAGAAACCAAAAAGAAATCGGCTTAAAATGGCCTTTACCAAAAGCAACAATTTACTCAAACAAACCACTAAATACCGAAGGACTTGAAGAGATAATCAAATCGCAATTAAACATAAGAGATTACGAATTAAAAAAAGACGAAAATTACGGAGAAATGAATGTAGAACTTGACACCAACTTAACTCCCGAACTAGAAGCCGAAGGCTATGCAAGAGAAGTCTCCCGAAAAGTTCAAGCCTTCCGAAAGAAACTAGGGCTAAGCCAAGAAGACCAAATAAAATTACAACTAATTGTCGAGGAAGATTTGAGAGAAAAACTAGAACAAATGAACTCCTTCCTTTGGGAAAGAACAAACTCAAAAGAACTTGAAATTGAAACAGGCACAAAAGAAAAATTTAAAAACAATAATGAGTTCAATATAAAAGGAAAAAGAGGGTTGATAAGTATAGAGGTTGAATAACTACCGAGGCGTTAAACCTTTACGTTATCCCTTAAATATAATAAACTTTATAAAAGGAAAAATCCTAAAGATAACATAATGGCTGAAAACAAAACATCTGACAACGAAGAATTTTTGAGTAGACTTCGGAAGATTTTCGACCTAAATCTTTATGAGGTAAAGGTTTGGACAGCTTTATTGTCAAGAGGAAGTTCTACTGCTGGAGAATTAAGCAATATCTCCAATGTTCCAAGATCAAGGACTTATGATATTTTAGAAAGTTTGGAAAAGAAAGGTTTCATAATAATGAAGCTAGGAAAACCAATCAAATTCATTGCAATCAAGCCGGACGAAGTTGTTGAAAGAGTTAAAAAGAACTTGCAAAAACACACTGAAGAAAAAACCAAGAGACTTGAAAACCTAAAAAACGATGAAATTCTAGGCGAACTAAACAACATCTACAAGAAAGGATCTAAGTTTGTTGAACCTTCAGATTTATCTGGAAGTCTTCGAGGCAGACAAAATCTACACAACCACCTGGATATGATGGTTAGGTCTGCCGAAAAGTCCATCACAATTGTAACAACAGAAGAAGGCATCAACAGAAAGATGGAAGCTCTTTACCCAAGCCTCGAAAAATGTAAAAAGAGAGGCGTAAAAATCAGAATTGCTGCCCCTATAAACAAAAACAACAAAGATGTAGCAAAACAATTAACAAAAGTTGCTGATGTTAGGGACCTTAAAGACATTCAAGCAAGATTTGTGGTAATTGACTCCACAGAATTGATGTTCATGCTACTTGACGACAAGAAATTCCACCCTAACTACGACATTGGAGTGTGGATAAACACAGAGTTCTTCGCAAATGCTCTAGAAACAATGTTCGACATGATGTGGAAAAACTTGAAGAAAGTTAAGTAATTTTTAGTTTTTAATTCCTAGTTTTCTCTTGAGCGGATAAATTTATCCTTTGGATTAATAACTACCTCCCAAAAACACACCGCTTAACATGCTTACCAATCAAAAAGCCTTCCAATTCATCTTTTGAAAGCCACCTATAATCATCGTGCTCTCGCGGATCTAGTTTGACTTTATCTTCAGAAGTTTCAAAATAATAAACAATTCTTATCTTATGTACTTTTTTGTCTTCTTTCTCGTATTCCTTACTAAAAATCCTGTAAACATACTTAGGCTTTAAATCCAAACCTGTCTCTTCCTTTACCTCTCTCACGACAGCATTATCAGGATGTTCTCCAAACTCTATATGTCCTCCTGGAAACTCCCAAGTTCCCGCTCCGCCAGACTCCTCAGACCTTCTAACAACCAAAAACTTATCAGCATTTACAATATATCCGTTAGCAATTAACTTATGCTTCTGCTTTTTATTTTCAGGCATTGATAAATTAAATAAAGTGAACTATAAAAAGCTATTTAAAACACAAAAAACATAATTGTCTGATGGCAAAAAATGATCCGACTGCCGAAACTGTAACGAATTCCATTTTTACCAATCTTGCCTCAATGTCTTTTGTCCTTTTTATGATTACAATTTGGCCCCAAATTGGCCAAGAGGTAGTTAATGTTCACTGGGCATGGTTCATAGGATTCTCTGCACTTTTCCTTTTCTTAGCTTTCATTAAGAAGATTAGGAAATAGGATGAGACAAAAAACTCTAAAAAACCCTAAAGCGGAAATCTACAACTTCCTAGATTGTCCTTCAAAAGACATAGACAAAGTTAAAGAATACATTATAGGAGAAATTCCAAAAACGGAAGAAGGATATTTTGGATTCAAGAAAAGGGAATATCTAAAGACCTTTATGAATCATTGGTTCTCTAAAGGAAAAAGAAAAACAATTCTCGAAAAGCCTGAACCCGATGAAGCGGAAAAAATCGTTTCAGAAGCATTAAAAGACCTCTCAAATGTGATAGGAAAAGAAAAAATCTATGTCTATATAATTCCCGAAAAAAACAAGTTCGTAAAAGACTACATGGAAGGGGTTATGGGCCTAACACCACACCGAAAACACATAATCATCCAGCCAACAATAGCCAAAAACTGGAAAAAGGCATTAAAAGACATAGTAGCTCATGAATTAGCTCATGCATTATCAAAAAATTACTCGATGTTTTCTAAAAATCCGCTCAAGGTAAAAGGAAACATTATAGCGGAGGGGTTAGCCGAAAAATTCAAAGAACACGTTTTCCGAAAGAAACGAAACCCCTGGACAAAAGTTTTTCCAAAAAGCAAAACAAAAGAATACCTCAGAAAAGTAAGTCCCTACTTAGAGAAAAAAGGATTCAAATACCACATAAAAATCTTCTTCAACCAGGATAAAGAATTCCCTTTTTGGACAGGTTATACCCTAGGTTATCACTTAGTCTCAGAATACCTAAAAGACAAAAAGAATGTCAACTGGAAAAACATTTTAAGAAGAGATCTAGAAAAAATTTTCAATGAGGCCGTTAAAAATCTAAAAGAATAAAAATTAAAAATCCTAATAGAAGCCTCTTGGTATGGACAATATAGACCACTTTGAAACGGGAAAAGGATCGGTTTACAAATATCTTCCAAACTGGAAAACACAAAGGTTCAAGAAAATAGAAAACGAAACCAAGGATCCATCAGACGCGATAGTTTTTATTCCTAATTACGAATGGTTTCAGGAGAATATAAACACCGACATAACCAAAACACTTGGAAATAATGAAGAGGAAATGAATCAAATATTTCTCGAATACATTCACAGCAAACCAGGGAGAACATACATAAACGATTCTGAAGGCAAAATTTTGAGGAACAACATGGAAATACATTTAAACCAAGGGCCTACACTGTTGTCTTTTGTTAAAAACAAGGAACTTGATTTTTATATCCCTGTAGCCAAAGACCCAAGAATAGGATTCCAGCCTTATGACACAAGAACATACCAAAAAAACGGAACAAGAATGAGATCTAGCCACATTGGACATAAAGTGACCTCCATCCATAGAAAAGCCGATAACAAATATTCCGCTCAGACGTCTTTTCTATAAAATTAAAAAATAGAAATAGATCAAATAAAAAATTATTCAAATTGTTTTGCGATTGCAAAGATAACTCCTAGAATTGTTGTTATAACAACTACCCAACCGAAGAATACTGTTATTCCTGCTGGAACCCAAGTTATTGTTAAAACTCTGTCTATCATACCAAAACCGATAGCCAGAGAAACGATTACACCTGTCAACCAAGCCAAGAAGCTAACAATCACTCCGATAGGAGAAATCTGTTTTGCTGCTTCAAACCCTTGTCTTGTTGGATGTTTCTTAGCAGCTGTAGATTGCTTCTTCTTTGAAGTCTCTTTCTTAGAAGAGCTCTTCTTTGAAGAACTTTTGCTTTTACTTTTAGCCATTCTTAACTAGTATCACCTCCTTTCACCAACTAACTTTTCGTCCACATAAGAAAAAACTACTTTAAATATCTTTTGATTAAACATTTTTACATCTTTTCCATAACTTCGATCCCCAACAACCATAGAGAATTCTTCAAAACTTGCCTAAATGCCTCAACCAGTTTCAATCTAAAACCTTCTTTTTCGGAACCTACAACCTTGCACTCATGGTAAAACTCATTAAATATTTGAGAAAGCTCGTAAGAATAATGTGCAACTAAAGAAGGATCCAACTTTTTGTAAGACTTTTGAACAACTTCACTAAAATTGTACAATTTTTTCAACAACTCTATTTCTTTTTCTTCTAAATCAAAGACTTGCCAGTTCTCAGGAATTCCGCCTTTCTCTAAAATGCTTGAAGCTCTTGCATAGGTATATTGCATGTAAGGACCTGTATCACCTTCAAAATTAATGGACTCTTTAGGATCAAAAACAGTATCTTTCTTAGAATCAACTTTCAACAACATATACTTTATCGAGGCCAAAGCAATCTTCAAACTCTTTTCTTCCAAATTTTCAGATTCTCCACGTTCTTTCAGGCTATCTCTTACAAGATCTTGTACTTCGTCAATCAAATCATCAGCTCCGACAACATTCCCTTTACGTGAACTCATTTTTCCCTCGGGAAGGCCCAAAACACCATAAGACAAATGATAAATATTTCCTCCCGAACCCTTGTCCAGTTTTCTTAAAATAGCCTCCAATGCCTCGAAATGATAATTTTGCCTATAATCAACAACATAAATAGACTTGTCTAAATCATACTCTTCAAACTTCAAATTAGCCAAATACAAATCCTGAGTCATATAAACAGAAGTCCCGTCGGAACGCAGCAAAATTTTCTCTCCCAAACCCTCTTCACTTAAATCAACCGCGACAGAACCGTTTTCGGTTTTATAAAAAACTCCTTTTTCCAAACCTTCTTCAACAAGCTCTTTACCTTTAGAATAAATATCGCTTTCAAAATAATCTTTATCTACCTTAATTCCAAACTTGTTATAAGTTTCTCTATGACCTTTCAAGGCCCATCTCCTCATAATTTCCCACAACTCATAAGTTTCTTTATCTCCTGACTCCCATTTTTTCAACATCTCTTGAGCTTCTTTTTCCAATTCCTCGTCAGAATTTTGAGTAAACTTAACATAATAATCCCCGACAAAATGGTCTGGTTTCTTTCCAGCATCCTCGGGCCTCTGGCCGTCGCCCCACTTTTGATAGCCCAACATGGATTGGCAAATATGAATCCCTCTATCATTAGTCAAATTTGCTCTAACAACCTCGTTTCCTGAAAACTTCAAAATTCTCGAAACACTTTGTCCTATGGACATATTCCTCAAGTGCCCTAAATGCAGCGGCTTATTCGTGTTAGGGGAAGGAAATTCAATCATGGTTTTTTGTTTTTTGCTTACTTTTCCAAAAGCACCTCCTTTTTCAGAAACCTCGTTAATCAAATTAACTGCTAACTTTTTCTTGTCCAAATAAAAATTAATATAAGGTCCGGAAGTCATAACTTCTGAGAATCCTTTGGGAGTTTTGGTTATATAGCTTCGAACATCCAAAGCAATTTGCTGCGGGCTTTTTTTCAATTCTTTAGCTAAAGAGAAACACGGAAAAGCAAAATCCCCCATGGAAACTTGGGGGGGAATTTCAATCAAGTCATCAATCTGCTTCTCATCAAAGCTAACTCCAACTTCACTAAGAGCATTCTTCAAAACACTAACGACGTTTTCTTTCATACTAGAATCTACCGAAGAAACTTAATAAATTTTTGTGAGAACTATTCCGGCTTATCCAACTTGCTCTCTATGTTCTTCTTACCGAACTTCTTTTCCTGAGCAATGTCAATAAAATCATTAACTCTCTCTTCATATTTCTGAAGAGCCTTTTTCACCACAGGACTACCATAAACAGATGTATCCGCCATAGAATAAGTTTTACCATCAAAAGTAACACTTTCTAAATCATAATGCTCTTTTATATTATCCTCAGACAACCTAAAATCTCCTGCTATATTATAAGCAGTCCCTGTTGTTTCGTTGTAGATTTCTCCGTGGTCTGAAGGGCTATTTCCACTGCCTAAAAACCTATCCGACTTAAATTCGATATTTGAGTTGTGAATTGGATAGGTTTCGGGTAAATTCGCATAATGAAAAGCACCAGACCCAATAAAACCTCCAATTATAACAGGTATCAATGTGTTCTTTACTAGGTCGTTATTCATAAATTCTTTAATTCCCATACCCACAAAAACAAACCGCCATTATAAAAATCTTTTGGTAATATGTAATTTTAGAATAACGACAAAAGTGTAGAAAAAAACTTAAAAAGTAAGAAATACTTACATTCTTACAATGGAGTTAACAAGATTAAGTTCAAAAGGTCAGCTCGTAATTCCGGGAAAGATGAGAAAAGATTTAGGCATAGACGAAAATTCAACAATTGCGGTTGAGGAAGTTGATGGTGCAATAGTCGTAAAAAAAGTCGACGACGAAGTATACGATAAAATAAAGAAAAGTTTGGAAGACATTAAACACGGAAGAATAAAAGAGTGGAAAGACTAACTTTCAAGCCTTTTTCTAATGTATTTTTCATAAGACTTTATGTCAGAAATTATTTTGTCAATTGTATGTTGCTGTATTTTCTTACCGCTAATACCAACGCCTAAAACAATCATGAACTCCTTATAAACCAAAAAATACAATCTCTTTCCTTCAAATTTCTTCTCCCTGAAATAGCTTCTTCTAAGGGGCTTTCCAACGCTATCACCTTTTTCTTTCAATTGATCTCTTATCTTACGAACTTTTTTCTTTTCGGATTCGTCAAGTTTTTCGTAATCCTTGTCAAATTGTTCTGTCGTAAAAACCCTGAACATGTTAAGAAAAACTAAACATGCTTTAAAATTCTAACCAAAAATCAAAGTAGGCCCAGGGGAGTTGCTCTATGAGAAATCCTAATTCAGAAGGTGCGTCACATTGTAGCAACCTCCCACGAAGTAGGCCAGGGGAGTTGCTCCATTTTGACTTTTTGAGTTTAACGAAAAAAGGCGAAATGGGCTGAAATACTCATGATATTTCCAGGCCTATGTGATTTTCTGAATGAAATGAAAAAATGCGCATTAGCTAAAAATCTTCGATTTTTTGTCAGCAACTCCAAAGCGTAGAGCCAGAAATTAAAATTTCAGCCTACTACTTCGCTTTTCCAAATACAGAAGCGGAAAATCAAAGCAGGCCAGGGGAGTTGCTCAAAGTCTGCCAGGAAGTGGTCCCAAACCTCTCTCTTTCCTGCGACCTGCCAAACATGCCAACATATGCTTAGGGCTGCTCCGATCAAGGTCTGACCCGGTTCACATAAGTGGCATCAAGGCAGACAGGACGTCGACAAGAGGAAAGGGGTTTCCTAGCAGACTTATCACGCCTCCCTTTGCGACCCGCCATATAGCCCATTTGCGGACAGCGTAGGGCTAGCACGCCGGTCTGGCCTACAGCATAAGAGAACAAATACCGCTTAAAAGACTTTTTGCTAATCAAGACTTAGATCATCAAGTCCAGTATTATAAGAACTATAGTCAGCATTAGACATGGTTACTTTCATAAGAGTAACGTAATCCTCTTGCACATTTTTATAAGAATCTGTATCCATATGGCTTCTCTTACCAAGCATTTTTACAGAAGGACTTTCGAAACGATAAGTATCGGAATTACTACTTAAATTGTACCATGAAGAACCGCTTCCGTTAAAGCCATTACCTTGAACATCAATATAGGAAAGATAAATATCGTATTTTCCATGCAGAGAAATCTTTGATTTAAAAACAATATCCCCCTCTCGAAGGCTAGCATCTACGGATAATGAAACTCCGTCTTTATTATCTTCATTAAACCTATAGCCACCCTCTTTACTTTCTAAAAAATCCTTAAAGTCTTCGGCCACCCTCTCAGCATTTTCATTGTACTGGAGGTCTTGATTCTGACACCCAGAAAATCCAATCAAACTAGTAGCAAACAAAGCAGGAAAGACAAAATTCTTCTTTGTACCTTCCCATGCCTTATTACCAAACTCCTTCAAATCCTGTGTGAAATCGTCTAAGCTAACCATATCAAAACTGATCTCTAACAATTTATAAATCTTTTGGTAATTTGAAACTCAGAAATAACAACACTAACAATTATCCAAAAACATTTTTATACACAAAAAACAAAATTGTTATATGAGGGAAGAATCAAAAATATTTCTTGAGCAATCTAAAAAGGATATTGAAGCTGCGAAAAAGAATATCAAGATAAAAGAATATTACGTATCGGCTTTTTTATGCCAACAATCCGCAGAAAAAGCATTAAAGGCACTATACATAGAAAAAAGAGCGGAATCTCCTGGACAAACACACTCTCTAATTTATCTTGCAAAGGAAACTAAAGTTCCAAAAAAATACTTTCAAATTCTAAGCGACTTAACTCCTGAATTCATAACAACTCGCTATCCGGATGCTGCAGGAGAAACTCCCTACAAACTATACCACAAAGACAAAGTTGAAAAATATATAAATGAACTCGAGGAACTATTAAAATGGATAGAAAACCAAGTAAAGAAACAATAAAAGAACTAAAAAGCCACCTAAATTTCCTAAAAAGAAAATTTTCACCAGAAAAAATACTCTTATTCGGAAGCAGGGCAAGAAAAGACAACTTGAAAAACAGCGATTTTGACATAATAGTAATCTCTGAAAAATTTGAAGGAATGGGCTTCAGAGAAAGAATTTCTAAAGCATACGGAATGTGGGACAAAAAACAAGATTTAGACATAATTTGTTATACTCCAAAAGAATTTGAGAAACTGAAAAAAAGGATAGGAATAGTCCAAAAAGCTTCAAAAGAAGGAATAAACCTTATTCAATAACTCTCCCACAAAACCAAATCGCCTTCGGCGTCCCGTAAAAACAAAGTATCTCCTGTATAAGTCCAAACATAATCATGCTCTCTCCATTCTACCAACTTTCCGGAACCTGAATAAGTTCCATTGCCCGAAACAACCGCAACTTTCTCACCGGAATCCAAAACCAAATTTTCAAAAACAAATTTCTTGCCGCCTTCATCTTCTATTCTCCAACCATTCAAAGAACAAGTTTTGGAACAAGTGTTCTTAAAAACAACCCTTTCATTTTCGTGGTCAAACTTTGCCAATTCAATGCATTTGGAACAAACATCATCGGACTTTTCACAAAGCCTAACTCCTTTACTCAAACAACTTTTCCAGGCCTTTACAAAATCTCCATAATGCATCCCTCTTCCTCCAGGGAAATAAGGGTTAGCGTAACCCTCTCTAACTAAATCTAAATTAATGTTTTCTCCTTTAAACTTAACATAAGCCAAAATCCTCCCATAAGAACCTTTCTTTTCGGGCCCAAACTCTAAAGTAACTTTCTTTCCCTCAATGCGATTTTCCAAAAAGCGCGAAGCTTCATCATAAAACTTTTCACCTCTCTCAGGAGTATCTACCCCTAAAAGCCTAACGTCTTTGCTTCCGTTTAACTCAATTGTATCACCGTCAATAACACGAGTGACATTAACTCTTTTACGATCGTTCAGATAATCTTTAAGTTGCGAGTCCAAATAAGAATAATTTAACACAAAAAGAACTAAAGCCAAGATTGCAATCAACCACCAAATTTTTCTTGATTTCATTTGAAAAATATTATAGAAATTATTATAAATAAATTTTCAATCACTTCTTTATGGAAAAGGGTTTAGACAGGGAAGTTATGTTGTTGGCAGACAAGCACTCTGATGGGTGGAATTTTGCTAGAGAAATTCAAAACTATCTGAAGAAAGAAAAGGATTTCGATATGCCACTTAACGAAGTCCAAATAAACAAGTTCAGGAGCGGAGAAATAGATATGCACGTTCCTGAGAATCTAAGACAGAGGAATGTCTATTTTGTACAGGACTCAAACAAGAATCCTCAAGATTGGTGGATTGAATTAATGCTCATGGGAGATCTTTTGAACAATTCCTCGACCAACAATTCAAACTTTGTTTTACCGAACCTTCTTTATGGAAGAAAAGATAGGAAAGACAAGCCTCGCGTACCAATCTCTTCTAGAGTACTTGCAAACTCCATAATTCCATACATGGACCGACTTCTTACAGTTGATATGCATGCTGAACAAATACAAGGATCATACCCTGCAAAAATTCCAATCGATAGCCTACAAAGTTTCCCTTACGTGGTCGATTATCTAAGAGATAATTACTATAAAGGTTTAGAGAATCTAGTTGTAGTCTCTCCTGATGCAGGGGGTGCAGATAGGGCGAAAACTTTTTTGGAAAAATTAAAAAATGCAAACAAAAAAGACTCCGAATCTCATAATTACTCTTTTGCTATTATGGACAAAAATAGGTACGAAGCCGGAAAAGTGGGGGAAATGGACCTAATTGGAGATGTGAATAACAAAAATGTCCTCGTTGTTGATGACATAATTGACTCCGGAGGAACACAATCCAAGGCAGCCGATGTATTAAAAGAAAATGGTGCTAACAAAGTCTTTTGTTACGGGACACATGGAATTTTTACAAAGGGAACAGAAGACCTATACAATAAGTTTGATGCTGTTATAACAAGTAACACTCATTACCAAAACAACACAAATGTCGATGTTGTCGACTTATCTCCTTTATTTGGAGAAGCAATCTATAGGAACCACACTGGAGAATCCATTTCTGAATTATTTAGAAACGAATGATACGATATAAAAGGAGCCTTTAACCCATTTCTTAACAAATCTGATTAAGGCACTAATGCATAATTTATCGATACGGGGAGAGTATTCGGTAAGAGACCTAAAGCCTCTAACTATCTCGTATTTTCTCGCTTCGCTCCAAAATCCAAAATAAATCAAAACTTCCGTTTTGAAAGTGCTCACTCTGTTGCGCATGGAAACATTTGCCTGAATTTGCAAAATTCCATAAACCCAAAGTTTCGAATCAATGCGGGGAGGAGGATTCGAACCCCCGAAGGCACTAAGCCACAAGATCTTAAGTCTTGCCCGTTTGACCACTCCGGCATCCCCGCTTAATGGAGTGTTTACACTCTATTGTGGATTTTTGAGTATGGCGAAAAAATACGCAATAGCTAAAAATCTTCCGATTTTTTGCCGACATCCCCGCCTATGAAAAAACGCCGTTTTTTCCTAAGATCGGCTTTTTCCGACCGCCGACCCTACAAGAACGACAACTCAAAATAGTAAAATCGGTTTTAAAAAGTTATTCAGAAAAAATCATAGTATAAAAAACTTAAGGGATAACTATTGTTGCCGTCCTTGACCTTGCTGATTACCTTGGCCTTCAGATCCCTGAACATTAACGCCTAGTTCCTGAAGTCTCTTAATGTGCTGTTGCATAACTGTCTCGACATTTTGGGCCATCTTCAAAAGCTCGTTTCTTTCATTAACAAGAGTGTTCAAAGCCCCTTTATGGAAGCCTGCCTCTTCTTCCTGAGACATGTTCTGCTCCTGTCCGCCTTGACCTCGCCCATTAGCACCCTGAGGTTGCCCTTGACCACTTTGGCCTTGACTATCAGCAGAACTTAAGGCCTTATCCAAATTCTCTTTATTTATATCCATAACCCAAACAAAAAAATTTCTTTAATAAATCTATCTGAAGATTGTAATAACCAAAAAGTTACAACATAACGAAAAGTTTAAAAAGCCCTTTTACAAGAAACTAATATAATGAAAAACTTGACAAGCCATCTAAAAACTATAGGAGGAATAGCATTACTAGCTGGAGCTGCAGCATTTTCAGGATGCGAAAAGCCAGACTATGGAAGCCCCAAGAAAGACGAGAAGCTAAGTAAAGAAGAGATAAAAGAAAGGAAGGAAGAAATAGCCGAAAAAATAGGCGGAAGTTCTTATGCTTCATATGCCTTTGACACTTGCAGATTCCAGGAAGACAGCAGGATAACATTCGGAGAAAACGCAAAAAGTGCAACAATAGCAGATTTCTACACAAACAGAAGAGGAGTCTAATAGTCCCAAAGGACACAAAATCAATAGAGCTAGAATACAATCCTCAGGAAGAAAAACTAGTTTCCGAAAACGGTCCAAACATAGGCCTAAAATCCTGTGCCGGAGGGAGAATAGAAAAAGCGGTACAGCTAGAAAAAACAAAAGACTGCTACAGTAATAGGAATAAGCCAAAAAACTTACAAAAAACAATCGGAAGTGAGGACGATTACCTAAGAGACTCCTCAGGAAAATTTTATGGGGATGTAAGAGTCGAATTTGAAAATGGAAAAATGGAAATCGGCAACATAAGGGGAGGAGAAGTCCCTAAAGAACTAAAAAACCTAAATTATAACAACAACGGAGACTATAGCCCATTTATAACCAACGGAAATGACACGTTCTACCTATCTTCAAAGGGCATTATGCAATACGAAGACCCTGCAAGAAACAAAATGCCGAAAGAAATGGGATTCGAAGCACTCAGGCCGGGAAGCACAAACTCAAGAGGAGAAAACGTAGACTTCAAGACAAAATACACATTAACACAAAGATAGTTTAATCACTCAAAAACAGACTAAGGCTTCTTTGAAATTTTCCACAATTGTTTAAAATACCTTTTTTGATTCTCGGCCATTTCCTCACTTTTAATCATAACTGCAAAAGGTTCTTTAGTCCATGACTGGAAAACAACTTTATCGCCATAAATTACTGTGGCTGTCGGAGATTCAAGTTCTATAGGAATTAAAGCAAACTTAGTATATTTCAAGCTTTTAGACATCTTAATTTTCTCCCGCGTCTGCTTTGTATTATTGTAAAGAATGTTCATACTAACTTTTTGTTTAACTCTTCTCTTGTGCCAATCGTCCATAAAAGCAGGCATAACTTAATAAGACGACCTCGAACTTCCATAAGCATAAAAATCACTAACTCCGGAACGTAAAATATTGTCCATAACAGTTTTCATTCCTTCAATTCCTTCATAAATCTCTACAATCGGCTTTTTAGACTCTTTTTCTTTCTGAAGCTTCTCTAATTCAGGCAAAACAGAATCCACTGCTTCTTCCTTTTCCTCCAAAATTCTTTTCAACTCTTTAGGAGAATTAGCGCTAAAATACTTCTTGCCTCCCTTAATCGAATAAGAAACCAATCCGGATTCAATAAGCCTTTCCAAAATATCATAAGTTAAAGTCCTTGGAATATTGCTTTTCAAAGAAATTACGCTGGCTTTAGCAGTTCCTAAATTCAAACACGCAATATAAGTTTCAGCCTCTTTATCCGAAAGCCCAAATTTCTTCAAAGCCTTAATAATTTCCATAACTTCAAAATTCAAAAGCGGTATTTAAATTTTTTCTAAATGTCGTAAAATTTTGACAACAAAAATTTATAAATTACGGATATCTGGTTTCATCACTAAATAAATACAACAAAAAACAAAGTGAAAATGGCAGAGAGAAAAATTTACATGCCGGGAAATGAGTTCGTTAAAAAACTCATAGATGGAGAAAGAGAATTTGATAACATAAAGCTGGAAGAAGATTTCAAAGTAAACGAACACGAAGGATTCGAAGAACTTCAAGAAAAACTGAAGAACTCAGAAAATCCTATCCAAATTAGCAACTCTAGAATCTATCATTTTGATTGGAGCGGTATGTACTTAAATGGAATGAAGATGTTTAATTCCGAAATGTATAAAAACGACTTTCATAAAGCGTCTCTTAAAGGATGTATTATATATAGTGTTTTGGCGAGTCGCTGTAATTTTTGGGGCGATATGTCTAGAATAGGGAGTATAAAAAATCCTCCGGAAAGAACCAGTATGGAGAATTCTGATATAATATCGTCAAAATTTTTCAATGTAAGTCTTGAATCGAGGAACATGAGGGGATTAAAATCTCGACTCAATGACTATCATGATTGCTCATTTTGTGATTCTTATCTAGGCAATTCTACTTTTAAAGACGACGAGTTCCTTCCAGCATATTTTGGAGAAGTTGTTGATTTTGGAGAAGAAGGCGCTAAATTCGAAAATTGCGACATGAGTGGAATTAGAAAATTGAATGGGAAAGGTGTCTACGGACTAGGAAATTCAACTTTCATAAACAACTATGCAACAAAAGAACAATTTGAACCCATAAAGAAAGCAAAAATAAATGCTTTAGAGAAGTCTCTAAAGGAAAATCTCAAAACAGACAATTAAACAATCAAAAAACCAAAAAATGACAGAGAGAAAAACTCAAAAGAAAGAAACAAAAGAAGAGCAAATGGCAAGGATAGAAAGAGAACTTGCAGAAGCAGACTTAGTTGGACCTACACCGGAAGAAATTGAAAAAAGCATGGAAGGCATGAGCAGAAAGGAGGTTTATGAGAAATTGCCGGATTATGATAATATCTCCGATAAAGCAAGAGCAAATTATCTGGAATACATAAAAGAAGGTATGAAAAAACATCCTAAATTAACAAGCCAAAAAACAAAAGATTCGGTAAAAGAAGTCCTGGGAGGAATTTACTTAAGTATGTCTGTCGAAGAAAAAGGAAACAATAAAAAGAAACTAAAAAACAAAGCCTATAAGCTATTAGAAAACACTACAAATAAAAAAGGCATGAAAATTCTAGGAGACTTCTATTTGACTGGAAAAACTCTTTTTGACATAGAAAAGAAAAACGAATACGAAGAAGCAACCGACGAAATAAAAAAACTAAATTTAGATAATAAGTCCGTAAGAAAAAATATTGAAAAATCGGTAGAAAACTACAGCATTGCTAATGACTTATCAACTCTAGTAGAAACAGGAGACCGGCTCAGAAGTTGTTCCGAAGGCATGGAATACAAAAAACGCCAAGAATCACTGAAACTTGCATACAAAGCATTTGAGTTGGGAAAGGTACACAAAGGATATCTGAACAGTTTTGGAGCCATTCCGGCGAAAAACCGAATATCTAAAATAAAAAGATGCTATGAAGGTTTAGGAGAGGGAACAAAATTAAAGAGCATATACAAATACGAACAAAATCTAAACAAAGACAATTAACTCACTCAAAAACAATATCCTCTGAATTATCTTTAATCTGAGAAACTTCTTCTTTTAACGAATCAACCATTTTAGGAGGTCCGCAAATGTAAAACTTTTTATCGTCCAGATTTCCTACCTTATTTTCCAAGAACTCTTTATCAACATGCCCGTTTTCATAGCCTGAAACCTCTTCACGGCTCAAAGTAAAAACACAATTTTCTCCTAAAATTTCTTTCAACTCACGTTCCAAGATTATATCTCTATGCTCTTTATTTGCAAAAACCAAGCAGTTATTTCCTAACTCTCCTTTCTTAGCCAAATCTCTAAGAATAGCAACAAAGGGGGTAACTCCTGCCCCACCAGCAATAAAAACTCCTTCTCCTTTGTATGGGAAAGTCTGGAAAGTATCGTGAATCAAAATCTCTTCTCCGGGATTTAAAGAATGAAGTTTTTGAGTAACACCATCATGGTCAGGGTATTCTTTAATTGTAAATTCCAAAACGCCATCCTCTTCTAAAGAAGTAAACGTGAAAGGCCTTTTCTCCTCTTCCCAACCTTCTTTATTAACAGAAATTTCGGCAGCCAAACCGGGTTCTAAATCAAAATCTTCAGGTTTCTCAAAAATAAACTGGCTCGTATCATGAGTAACAAACCTCTTTGCCAAAAGCTTAACTTTTTGTGCCATATCATACTATTAAGCAAATTCTTATTTAAATATCTTTTGAAAATTAACTTTTTATACC
>JBDGRI010000022.1:0-6642 GCA_042218235.1 Candidatus Pacearchaeota archaeon | reverse complement strand
GGCTCTGGCATGGTAATGGCAGTCCCTGCACACGACCAAAGAGACTTCGAATTTGCAACAAAATACGACATTCCAATAAAAGTAGTTGTCGAACCAACAGACTACGAAATTTACGAAAGAAACGGCAAAATTCCCCGAGCTTACGAAGGCGAAGGAACTCTAACAAATTCAGAAGAATTCAACGGTCTAAAGACCGACGAAGCAAAAGAAAAAATTACTCAAGAACTAGAAAACAAAGAATTAGGCAAAAAATCCACTCAATATAAACTAAAAGACTGGCTTATTTCTCGACAGAGATACTGGGGGACACCAATACCGGTTGTAAACTGTGAAGATTGCGGACAAGTGCCTGAAAAAGAAGAAAACCTTCCAATCGAACTCCCAGACAAGGTTGAATTCGGAAACGGAAACCCCTTAGAAACAAATGAAGGATGGATTAAAACTTCTTGTCCTAATTGCGGAAAAGAAGCTAAAAGAGATGCTGACACGATGGATGGCTTTATGGATTCATCTTGGTATTTTTTCAGATACGCAGATCCTCATAATGACAAAGAACCTTTCCAAAGAGAAAAAGCAGACCATTGGATGCCCGTAGACCAATATATCGGTGGAGACGAACATGCTTGTATGCACTTAATTTATGCAAGATTCTTCACAAAATTCTTGAGAGACATTGGCTACTCTTCAATAGATGAACCCTTCCAAAGACTTTTCAGTCAAGGAATGGTTTTAGGCCCCGACGGAAACAAAATGTCAAAATCCAAGGGAAACGTAATTTCTCCGGAATACGCCCTAGAAACCTATGGCCTAGATTCTGTAAGGCTTTTCTTAGTTTCAGTAGCATCTCCCGACAAGGATGTTCTCTGGAGCGACGAAGGAGCCAACGGAAGTTTAAGATTTGTTAAAAGAGTTTACAATTTTGTCTCAAATTTCCAAAACTCAGAATCAAGTAAAAGGCTACAGCACCACTTAAACAAAACAGTCAAGCAGGTAACCGAAAACATAAGCAATTTCAAATACAATTTGGCAGTAGTTCAAATAAGAGATTTGTTCGAAAAAATCGAGAAAGAAAACTCGATAAGCGAGCAAGACCTAGAAAGCTTAATTAAGATGTTAAATCCTTTCTGCCCTCACATTACAGAAGAGCTATGGGAGAACCTAGGAAACGAAAATTTCATAAGCTTATCCGAGTGGCCTAAATCCGATGAAAACGCTATCGAGGAATTTTTCGAGCAACAAGAAGAAAAAACAGAAAAGGCAGCTTCCGACGCTGAAAATGTTTTGAACATGCTTGAGGAAAGAGAAGGAAAGAAAAGCAAAGTTTACATTTACACACTACCAAACGAAAAAGACTATTACGAGTCAACTGAAATCGAAAGAAAAACGGGAAAACCAGTACAAATTTTCGCGGTTAACGAAGAGGAAAAATACGACCCGGAAAACGTCTCAAAGAAAGCCAAACCCGGAAAACCGGCTATTTATGTGGAATGACTTTTCTAAAACCTCTTTTTAAGCTCCCCGATTTTCCCTAACAACTTTCTATAAGAAATATCTGATTGAAAATCAAAGAAGATTTCCATTACTTCGTCGTCTATAATCGGCCACTCATCATGGTCTTCATCTAATTCCACAAATGCATATCTCAACCAGTAAACGTCTTCCCATAAGTCTTCTTTATTAGGGTAGTTTTTCCCAGAAGAAGTCAAAATCTCTTCTAGCAAATCAAGGGCTTTTTTAGAAAGCCTTTGACGGTTCTTATTGTCAATGACCAAATCTATTTCTTTCTTCAATGAATTTATTCTATTATTGGCGTTTTCTAGGTTTTTTATTTCTTCGAAAGCATTCCAGTTTATAGAATTGCTCGACATTTTAGATTCACTTCAAAACAGCTTTAATTCTTCTAACTCCAGCAGAAGAAGATTCTTCTTTCTTTATTTTGAATTTCCTGCCATCCTCGGAAATTTCAGCAGTGTTTGAAACATGCGGACCTGTGCAAATTTCTTTACTGAATAAGTTCTCTCCTTGACCTATAGAATAAACCTTTACAGTGTCGGGATAACGCTCATTAAAGAAAGACAAGGCTCCTTGTTTAACTGCTTCATCGTAAGGCATTTCTTCATAGCTAACATCTAACCCTTGTTCGATTTTTCTGTTAACTAGTTCTTCGACTTGCTCTTTTTGCTCTTGCGTAAGCTTTTCGGGATGAGAAAAATCAAACCTTAACCTTTCGGGGGTTATATTTGAACCCATTTGTCTAACATGCTTTCCTAAAACTTCTCTTAAAGCTTGATGCAATAAGTGTGTTGCTGTATGAAGTTTTCTAGATTCATGGGAATTGTCAGCCAATCCTGCCCCAAATCTGCCTTTTGCAGCAGTTCTTGAAAGTTCTTTGTGGTTTTCTCTTTCTTTTTCGAAACCTTCTTTGTCTACACCTACGCCTTGTTCTTTAGCAATCTCTTCAATCATTTCCAAAGGGAAACCGTAAGACTGGTAGAGCAAGAAAGCCTTTTTCCCTGTCAAAACCTCTCCTTCTTTTATATTTTTTAATTCTTTTTTCAAAACTTTCAAACCCGAATCAAGTGTTTTGTTAAATTTCTCTTCTTCCTTTTCAAGCTCTTCCAAAATTGTTTCTTTGTTTGAACTTAAATTCAAATAATCGTCATAAATCTCAAAAACAGACTCGGCAATTACCTTGGAAAATTTTTGGCTTGCGATTCCAAGATTTATTTTTCCATATTTAACAGCTCTCCGAATCAGCCTTCTAAGTACATAACCGTGTTCGGTATTACTTGGCTTAACCCTTTCTCCCAAAATAAAAACAGAAGTTTTGATATGGTCCGCAATAATTCTCATTGCTTCAGTTGCCTTTTGGCCTTCACCGTAAGCCTTTGCCGAAACCTGCTCGATTTTTTCAATGATTGGCTTAAAGTTAGATGCCATATAATTGTCATCAACGCCTTGTAAAACTGCAACAACTCTTTCCACCCCCATTCCAGTATCTACGTTTTTTTGTTCGGCTTCTTCATATTCTCCTTCAGAATTTTTGATATATTCCATAAAGACATCATTCCATATTTCCACCCATCTATCATCTTCAGTGTCAAATTCTTCTGGAACTTGTTCATCGGAAGACCAATAAAACATTTCTGTGTCCGGTCCACAAGGCCCAGTTTCTCCGGCAGGTCCCCACCAATTTTCGTCCTTGTTCAAATATGCGATTCTTCCTTCAGGAATTCCCAGAGATTTCCAAATTTCGGCAGATTCCCTGTCTTTAGGAGCGTCGTTATCTCCTGCAAAAACACTTGCCGCAATTTTTTCTTTTTCTAAACCTAGAACCTTAGTTAAAAACTCAAAGCTCATCTTGATTGCCTCTTCTTTAAAGTAGTCTCCTAAAGACCAATTCCCCAACATCTCAAAAAAAGTATGATGAACTTTGTCTCCGACCTCTTCAATGTCCCCTGTCCTAACACATTTCTGAACATTTGTTAACCTGTTACCTAATGGATGCTTTTGGCCTAGCAAGTATGGAACAAGGGGGTGCATTCCCGCAGTCGTAAATAAAACTGTAGGGTCATTTTCTGGAACCAAGGATGAATTAGGCACTTCTCTATGGCCTTTCGACTCAAAGAATTCGATGTATTTGTTTATTAATTGTTTCCTATCCATGAAAAGAACCAGTTAATAGAATTTTTTAAAGCTTTCAGATTAGGCTTGACCTTCAAGTTCTTTAAGTTTGTTTTGAATTTCTGCTAATTGTGAGTCCAAGTCATCAGATTTGGATTTCTCTTCTTTTTGTTTTTCAGAAACTTGTTTATTCTTATCCGCTTTCTTAGTAGAATTTTTTTCTCGAGGTTCTTCTTTCTCTTCCGTATCCAGTTTTTTCTTTATCTTTTTAGGTATTATGGGCAACAGCCTTTTTGTTTTATCTAATTCAATTCTGGCTTCCCTTAAGTTTCTTAAAAATTCTTTTTTTAATTTGAGTTCATGGGACCTAAGATTTTTATAATTGCTTAATGCTTTCAAAGCCCTGATCAAGCTGGCTTCAGAATTTAGGATTTCTCGTTTAGAACGCACTAACTCACCTGGACCGTATCTTATGTGAACTAGGTTTTCTGCATTTTTGCTTTTTTGAGTTTGCTTTTTCTTTGCCATTATGCCTTAGAGAAAACATCATCTTCTATTTTTCCTACTTGGTTTTTGAGTTCTTTAACTTCTTTTTCCCAGTCGGTGAGTTCTTTCTCTTCTTTATCCTTGGTGTCTTTGATTTCAGAAAGAAGGTTCTCCATTTCAGAAATTTTCTTTTTAGCATCTTCAAACGTCTCAAGGCTCTCTTCATATTTGTCTATTCTTATGAATACTGGTTTATTATCTTGAGATTCTTCTTTGCTTTTCTGAGTTTTAGTCTGCTTTTTCTTTTCACTAGCCTCTCTTGTCCTTCTTTGAGATGATCCCGAAGAAGAAGTTAATTTTCTTCTAGAAGTTCCTGGAGAAACTCTCCTTGACTGTGCCTCCTCTTTTGGTTCCACATTTTCTTCATATTCTAAGTCATCGGGCTCGGGCGTCATTTGTTCGTGAACAAACTCATCCGCGCTTTCCTCGTCGTCCTCTTTTTCCCCAGAAACGGCTTCTTTGATTGAACTTTGAGACATTTTATCGCCTATTTCTGTAGAAGGATACTTTGGGAGTTTTGGTAAATCTTGTTGAGAACTGCTTTCTTCAGTATCGGGGAGCTTAGGCAGCTTCGGCAAACCTTCTCCGCTTTGGTATTGTTGCGACTTACCCTCTTTTTTATTTCCAAACAAAGCCATTTTAACATAATTTTTTTGACACATATACTATAGAATACACTTTTAAAAATGTTTTTATTTTGATTGACGGGAAACAACCAAAAGATATTTAATTAGCTCAATTTTGAATTAGTGCATGCTCAATGACCTACTAAAAGAAGTTGTAACATATGTTGCAGGCAAAAATGCCGAAGAGATAGTTCCTTTAATTCATTCCAAAAAACACGTTAATGAATTTACTATAGCGAATAAGATGGATTTAACCATCAACCAAACAAGGAACATTCTTTACAAAATTTCTACTTATAACTTGGTTTCCTCGACGAGAGAAAAAGACGAAAAGAAAGGATGGTATACATATTTTTGGAAACTTGATGTCTTAAAGTCGCTCAATTTCCTAAAAGGCCTGGTTCAAAAAAGGACGGACAGAATAGAAAGCCAAATTAACAACAGAGAAAACAACAATTTCTACACTTGTGAAAGGTGCGGGATAGAACTGAACGAAGAACAAGCTTTGATGGATGACTTTATTTGTAATGAGTGCGGGAATGTTTTGACGTTGAAAGACAACTCAAAGGTTCTCCGAGGTTTAAGAAAGAACTTGACTAAATTCAAAAACAAGATTTCTGAAATAGATGAAGAAATAGATAAAGAGAAAGCAAACATACAAAAAGAGAAAGAAAAAGAACAAGGAACAACCAAGAAAGCTGCTAAAAAGAAAACTACTAAGAAAGCCACCACAAAGAAATCCACTTCCAAAAAATCCACAGCTAAAAAATCCTCCACCAAGAAGGCAACCACGAAAAAAGCAACAACCAAAAAATCAACCTCCAAGAAGACAGCCAAGAAGAAATCAACTACAAAGAAAACTACAACTAAAAAATCAACAGCTAAAAAGGCAACCAAAAAGGCCGGTTCTAAAAAGTCCGCAGCTAAAAAATCCTCCACCAAGAAGGCAACCACAAAAAAGACAACAGCCAAGAAGCCTACAACTAAGAAAGCAGCTTCTAGGGAATCCCCAACTAAGAAGGCAACCACAAAGAAAGCTACAACAAAAAAGTCAACTTCGAAAAAGAAAACAACCAAAAAGACAGGAAAATGACTTTTTTTCTGAACAAAAAGGGAAAGTCTTCCTTTAACTTGAGTGTAAATTTAACTTTGATTCTGTTAAATGTTGCCTTGTTTATCATATTTACAATTCTGCTTGAGACAGGAGTTTTAGAGATTCAAAGGATTGCAATAACTCCTTCGGATATATTAGACGGGAAAAACGTTTGGACTTTTTTGACAAGCATGTTCATGCACGGAGGAATATTCCACCTTTTTGTAAACATGATGTCCCTCTTCTTTTTTGGTAGTTTAACAGAAAAAATTCTAGGACCTAAGAGATACCTTGGATTTTATTTGATTGCCGGAATATTCGCAAGTGTCTTTTTTGTTGTATCTGCATTTATCTTCCCTGATTTAATGAATACTCCGGCAGTTGGGGCTTCAGGAGCTTTGTTTGGGGTTGTTGGCTTATTGATTTTGTTGACCCCTAACCTTCCTGTTTATGCAATGTTCATCCCAATACCAATCAAATTAAAGTACGCCGGTCCAGGACTTTTGGCATTGCTTTGGCTAATTTCTCTAGGAGCAGACATAAATATCGGAAACACAGCTCACTTGGGAGGCCTTTTGGCAGGTTTGGCTTACGGAGTTTATTTGAGAATAAATTACAGGAATAAAGTAAGAGCAATAAGCAGACACTTCAGCTAAAATGGCAATAAAATCCTCTAAAAAGGAAGAAAGCGGAATTAGTTTAGAAAAGGAATACAAAAATAGTTGGGAATACATTAAAAGTTCTCGGAATTTT
>JBDGRI010000021.1:0-8688 GCA_042218235.1 Candidatus Pacearchaeota archaeon | reverse complement strand
AGAAATACACTCTTTTTCCGATCTGATATTCTTGTTTTCTATTTGGTCTTGTACGTATCTGTCGCTAAGCCAATTCTGAGCAAATGAAGTAGAAGCTCTCTTAAACCCACACTCTTGCCTGCCATTGACATTAATACACAACTCTCCATAACCTGAAGGCAATCTTCTGTCTACAGTTCTAGTAACTTTCTCTCCTGCATCAACATATCCCCCATCGATTTGCCTTAGGTTACTTGTATCCTGGTAATAAGTAGAACCTTCGCCCCTCTTTAAGTAAACCTTGTAATAAGCACCTCTCTGATCTCCTGCATAAATATGATAGAATATTTTGTAATGCGAGGTAGGAGGATTAGTCTTTGTTGAATAAGTTTCAGAATTTAGCCTTCCGTGGAACTGGGCAGGGGAATCAGGCTGAGTGGCTTGATCAAATGCAGTTCCTATTTTAGCTCCTGGTGCCGATAAAAAGCCTTTACATGCCCTAGCTCCAATATTTTCCATCGATCTTGCCTGGAAGGCGTTATTAGAATTAATCCCATATTCTTGGGTAAAGTATTGGAATGATTCTTCAGCAGAAGAAATTGCATTACCGACGTTTCTATATTCGGCTCCGCCTCTAGCAGGAGAACCACCAGAAAGTAGTTGAGCCCCATACTTAATACCTTCTTTAGCCAAAGGCTCTGCTTGTTTCCAGATAAAATCACACATGTAAATGCTTCTTATTTGGTCACAAATACCTACAGTTTTCCCTGTTTCTAAACTTTCTTGTAAACAACTTCTGTAAGATTCCTTAACAGTTATAAGGTTCTTCATTCCTGCATGTATTCCCGATAGACACAGAGGAACCTTGACTTCAGGATAATTAGGTGCACAAAGCAAAGCACTACCAGCTATTCCGGATTGTTGGACATCTCTAACCGGGAATTTCCCGCCAAAATCACACCTGTCTCTCGGACAAACTACAGGGTCACAAACATTGAAAATTAAATTACATTCTTTTGGAGACATAAAGTCAGAACATGTAAAACCAGGACTTCCAGTAGCCGGCTGACCTACAGGCAAAGTCCAAGTACCCTCTTTACTCCCATTAAGACTTTCGATAGTAGGGATCCTTACTTCATCTGGACTACCTGACTGCATTTGTTCAGAGGCCTGTTTGACAGCCCTGGTTGCAGCAGTTACTAAATTTTTAGTCTGTTGGGTAGTTAAACCGTTGAAATTACTATAAGTTCCCGAGGACCGAAGGTTGACCACTTGACAAATATCATCGCTAGTCCTAGAGAAGGCATTTTCAATTCCGTCTTCGCCAACATTACAAAGCCTGAAACTATTTAACCTGCCGGATTCATCATAAGATCTTGTACTCGAGCCTCTAGCAGAAAGATCTTTCTTCATATAAGCATACCAACCCATAGTCTCACTGAAAGGAACTACCGCAGGCATACCTTTAAGGCTCGAAGAGTCGTAATACCTTACTACAACTTCTTGGCCTGTTGAGGAACCTATATACCTATTATTGTAAGTTCCTTCGGAATATGATCTAAACAGTAGGTTATCATATTTAGACAAAATTTCTTGGCTTGTATCCCTGCTCCCATCAAGATCATAAACCATGACTTGGTTATCTGAATCCCTTGCTGGAATCATTTTTTCCTGATTAACCGATTTGTTTAAGATAATGTAATGAAATTCGCTATCTACTGCAACTTTAGCAACGGCAATATTAGGGTTAGAAAACTTGGAGCTCAAAGCATCTATATCGGATACAGTAGCGCCTAGATAGGGCTTAGTTATAGAATCTTCTGTTCTTACCACTTGGCCCTGAATTCCATCGTCAGGGGAACCAGTTCCAAATGTTAAAGCATTCTCCTGCACATCTCTCAAACCACCATAAAGTCTCTTAAGATTCATTGTATTAGGATCTTCTTTAGCTGCCCTGAAGTATAGATCAATTTCCTTCAATTTATCCAATGTGTAGATGTTTCTATTATATCCGTTCTCAAATGAATTTATTAAAAGCGTAATATTAAGCGACTCATCTCCTTCAGCTGTATCATTTGCTTTTTCAATTAAATCTCGATTGTTTCTAATCTTTTCCGCAAATCTTTGTGAGTATTCCTTTTTGACACCCGAAGTATTAACAACGTCACTTGACAATTTATTGTTTTGAAGCTTATACTTTTCTTGGATATTCTTAATATCTTCGTTCTGTTTATTCATTTGATCTTTTAGATTCTCTACATCACTATCAATTTTATCTGCATTATCTAAGTAACACTCTTGAACATCGTCATACTCGCTTCCCTGTTGGTTAACCATTCTGGTACATTTTTCTTCCCATCCACCATTGCCATCCATAACTCTCTTTCTAGCCAATCCTCCAGTACCTTCTCCAAATGCATTTTCAAAGAAATTCTTGGCAGTCAAAACAGTACCAGTGGCAAAACAAGCCTTCTTGAAGCCCTCAACAGTTTTACCTAAAGCATCAGAAGCTTTTTTCAAGGCCTTAATAGAAGCATTAACATCCTCTATCCTATTCATAGTTTGGTTAGGTGTCAATTGAATGTTTCTTTTCTCTATCCCGACTTCAAAACTCAAATTGGCAGTAGAAGATTGGAAGTTTTGTTGTGCATTAATTCCGACTACCGCGACTTTCTCTAAGTTAATTTTCTCTACGGTTATTTCATAATTCTCGTTTCCAATCCTTCTTGTTTCATCCAATTCTATCTTATAATTGTCCTCATTTCCAGGTCCGTAATTAAAAACGCCTGATTTATTAACAAGCACATTTAATCTAGCTGAATTCTCACTAAGACCTTGGCTTGAAAGTTCAATATACTCATTATTTGAAAGATAAACCCTGCCTCTTTGTGATAACCTGTAAACTCCATTATAATTTGGATCTGCATTACTTATCCTCACCTTAACTCCGTATTCTTCAAAGGAAGGAATTCTTATCCCTTCAAAGGAAATATCTCTATTTTGTTCGTCTACAAAGACACTTCCAGAAGCCCTATCAGAATTTGCCAACTTTATTTTATCGTCACATATGTCAAAGTAACTATCTAGACCTGTAGTATTAGCATCTTCGGGATATGTTTCTTCCAACTCTTCACACAAGTTCTTAACGGTTCCCATTTGGTTTGTATTTTTGGCTAAGTCTATTTGTCTTGCCAAAGCTCTCATACCATAAGGCCTACTTGCCTCTCTTTCCTTTATGCTAGAAAAGTCATTTTTTAGCGAATCAAAATCTTGCATTGCCTTCTCGTAATTTCTCCTAATATCTGAACGAAGGTCCATATTAGATCCTCCCGTCATTGAATTAAAGGTAATGTTCTTCTTAGTGTAAAGTTCCCCTTCATTTGAAGTCTGCCCGCTTGAAATTCCGGGAATCTGACGTAGAATTTTTGTAGGATTATCTATAAAACTGTATCCTCCTTCTCTCAAGGCCTCAAACAAAAATTCTGGTTCTTTGCCGTTATCCTTACCGATAAATATCGGTTCCGCGACTTCAATTCCTACGCTAGCCGAGATAATTTGGTTGTATGCTCCAATAAAACTTTCAGTAATCCAGGATCCCGTTCTCTTATAATTGTCTGATTCTATGTAAGAGCCATAAGCATTAATTGAGGTTCCACCAAGGTGATTTTCAAGAAACTGTTGCCTGTTATCTGCTGTTGAAACTACAGGCAATATGAAGGGAGTCTTGTTTACTCCTTTTTGACCAACATATCCCAGGAAGACGCTCCTGTCCGAACCTTTTTCAAAATCATATAGCTTTTCTCCGGTTGTATATGTTCCAGAACCCTTGCCCTCGATTGTCAAATTAACCGACGGATCTATTCCAAGCGTAAGTGTTTTTTCACTGCCACCAAATCGTTTTTCGCCTGAAAGGCCCTTTAAATCTTCGGTACAAGATACTCTAGCAGTTTGCTTCATACCCAATCGTTCTAAAGACTCTAAAGTACACTGACCATTCAAGAAATCTTCATTACGCCTTACCTGAATTTCTCTGCCATTAACATCAAGCCTAGCTGTCTTACCAGGGTTTTCAATATCTCTCATATCTAAAGTCATACTGCCTAAACACATATCTACAGAAGGAAGATAAATCTTATCCGAAGTTTCCCCCTCCTTCAAAGTAGTGCTAGTTACTCTCTGTCTAAACTCCGACTCTCCGGACACTCTAGTATTTCCTGAGTAAACGCTAACCGTAGCACGATCGTCTCTAACACCCTCTACTCTTAAAAAGCCTCTGCCATCAAAAAACCTTCCTCTAGTAAATTCTTCTTGCCATTCGTCATCGTTCATTGTCCCAAGCCTAATTTGGGAATCTCGCAAACCAAAAGCATTATCGACATCATAAGAAATTCTTGCTGTCAAATTCCCTGAAACAAAGTCAGGCATATTATCCTCTACGGGGGTTCTTTTCAAATTTACAACAATATAACCAACTTTATTCAAAAATTGAGGCTGCTCCATTTCTTCTCCTTGGAAACCAGGAGTAAAACCTTGCAATGCTCCCCTATTAGGATGATAACCAACACTAGCTACATGCTCCGAAAGTTCTGAATCCTGAACAGAAATCCAATCAATTGCTTTTACCTGAATCAATGGATTAATCTTTGTAGCAGTTATAGGGCAAAGTACTGGTTGGTTTTGCTCTTCCAATAAATCGCTCCTAACAACTTTTGGAGAACATCCTTGAGGAGCAATATTTAGTATAAAATCCTGACCTTTTTGACACATGTCCCTATCAGGGGAAGGAACACTTCCAGAACCAAAAATCCCTCCAGCACCAGGATTAGTCAATTGAGGACTTGAACGCGTATAAGCGGATGACAAAGAAATAAATATCAAAATACATATCATAAACACCACACTCAAAATTACTTTAGCCTTTTTATTCATTCTAAACTTATATCCAAAGATTTACTTTCAAATTGATCATAATTTCTTCTAACATCGTCAACAGATTCTGGTTCTGGAAGACTTGGAGCATTTACTGTTATTGTATTGGCACTTTCCAAGTCCGAATTCAAAAAGACTTTTTGACTTTGCCCTCCACCAGTTAAAGCCCTTGAACTAGCTCCTGAAGGGATATCTAAATCAAAGCATCTTTCATTTGTGACTCCTGGAACTCCAGTAGGAACATCAACACACTGCTGGCTTGAAACATCTTCAAATTTCAATGAAGTATTTTCATAAACATAAGCACTTACATTATAATTGCCTTCAGAAAGCTGAACATTTTCTTGACCAGGAAGAACGACTGTTTCTGAAGAGTCCTCTGAAACAAAATTAATTGTGGCTTGACCTTCAAAAGAACTTCCATCAACATTAAAGTCCAATGAGAGATTATGAAGTTTCTCCATATAAACAGTTATACTCTTATTTCCTTGAACAGTCGAGAATTGTCTTTTCACAGTTTCATAGCCTTCGGCACGAGCAACAACAAAACCGTTTGCACACTGAGGGAAATCATTTTGAAGGTTCCCATCTGAAGCTTGTCCAATCCTACAAACTTCCCCAAAGCAAGAATAGGAAACACTGGCGTTAACAGGCTCGTTATTCAAACCCAGAGTTTTCACACTTGCTGCGGTATTCTTATTTTCGCAAAGGTTCAAATTATCTGGAGTTTGGTTTTCTCGTCTATCCCCATAAGAACCGTTTTCCGCCGGTCCTGGTGTATTTCCTTCAATTACCACCGCAACAGGGAACTGGAATGTCTCTCCCTCCTCGGAAACCTGAACCATAACCGGATACTTCATGTCATAAACAAAATGGTAATTGACAAAACAAAATCCTAAAGAACCCATGCCAATCTCGTCTCCTAGGGGCTCTGCTACCATAGTCGGACCTTCAGAAGGATTAACCTCGAAAGTACTAGGCCAGCTAGACAAAGTCATAAAATTAACTCTGTTCTGAACCGGCAGGTCAACATTATAATAATCGTCTCCAGATCCAGAATTTTTCAAGGCCATGGCATTCGATTGTAGAGCACTTTCAAGCTCATCAAAAACATCATTTGCGTTCCATGTCTTCGGACTACAAGACAACTCCGTACCTGTAACTGGCGCGTAAGAATACAAAACATCCACTCCATATTTTTCCAAAAACTGATTCTCTTGCTCGTATTGGTAAACCTTCTTTGCCGCATCGAAAAGGCTTCCTAAATTAGTGTCGACAGTTTCCGTATGCTCTTCAACTACTGCTCTTTGTTCTCCTTTACTTATAGCCAAATCCATTTCAACATTTATTTCCACTTTCTCGGCATAAATATTAACGCTAGCGTTTACAACTTCTCCTCTTTCAACATTATATTCTCCTTGCCTATACTGTCTTAACCTGCAATTTTCTCTAACTTGCTCCTGGACAAAACTAGCCAACTGTTTTTCCATCAATTTCTTGGAAGGTACATTTTCTCTTTCAAAATTATTTCCTGAAATGTATTTCCAATACGGAACCGAGGTCCCTGCAAAATTCAAATGTGAAGAAAATGGCATATATCTTGAACCTCTTTCAAATTCAGGGGTATCGATGTATCCCGCTTGCGTCTTCATTAGCTCAACGCCAGACCTCGCCTCGGATTTTATACAACTCAGGAAAGCATTTTCAGGCTCTCTCAATTCAGGTGAAAGGTCTTCTTGGGAAACCTCTTCAGAAGTAAGAACGAAGTACAAGGCCACTCCTGCAATGGCCAAAACAGCTACAATTATAAAAATCGTAACTTGCGCATTTCTCCTCGAAAAGAAATTTAGCATAAAAACTATCTAAAATCACAGGCCTCCTTTTGAATTCATAAATTAATTTCGAAAATTAAGTATATAAATTTAATCAATTACTCGGCAGGCTTCTTCCTCAAGAACTTGAAACTATTAAGAATTAATAAAACAGAAGCCGCCAAAACAACCCATTTATTTACATCTTCAAAAAAGTCAGGCATAGCAAAAAAGCTAAACGGAGTCATTTGCATATTAAGCAAATAAACTCCTACTGCCAAATACAAAATAAACAACCACAACCCTTTTGTCATACTATCGGAAAAAAAACGCAATTTTAAAAAACTAACTAATGGTATTTGGACATTTCCTTCGCTAAAACATCAACAATTTGCAATGCGTAAGTCAAAATCAAAGGGCCAATAACAAAACCGAAAACACCAAACATTCCTATTCCTCCAAGAGTACCTATGAGCATCACGAAAGGATTTATGTTTGCCCTATCACCGACAAGTTTAGACCTTAAGACAATTTCTACGAGGAAAGTCAATATCAAACCAGTAACTACAACTCCAACAAATGCCAAGATGTTATTAGTTGCTAAATAATAAATTGCCATCGGAATCCAAACAATTGCTGCTCCAAGGCCAGGAATAAAACCAAGGAAAAAAATCAAAACTGCAAAAATCAAATAAGGACCTACACCAACAGCGTAAAATCCAGCCACCGCGATCAAAAATTCTATAAGTGCAACAAAGAAGAACCCGTGAACAACTTGTGTTGTTATGTTGGAAACATCCTTACCAATTTTTGACTTATTTTTTATTGGAACATAATGCATTAAATTCTTAACAATCTCATCCCAATTAATCAATAGATAATAAAGACCAAATATCAAAATCACGAATGAGATAATTATTTTCGGCAAGTAGGAAATAGCAGATCCTAAAGCCGAGCCCACAAACAAAGTCGACTTTCTTAAAGACTCTGCCAAATCAATGTTCAAACTCTTGAAAAGTTCATTAGAGTTAATTTTTTCCACAAATCCGGGCACACTTTCCAAGCCTCTAGCCAATTCTGAAGCCTGAGAGGAAACTCCGGTAACCAAACCAGCCAAAGGAATGATTATTATTAAAATAACCAGTAAAATTGAAACCAATGCAGCATGAGATTTGTTCATTCTTTCATGCAGCTTATCATATAGAGGTTTAGAGAAAAAGGCCAAAATGAAAGCTGAAACCACAGTTATTATGAACGGCTGAACAACTTTAAAGGACAAGAACAATAGAAGAACAACTAAACCAAAAAGAAAAAATTTCGAAAGTTGCTTAATGTCTTCTTTTTTCATTTGTTATTTTCCAACTCTTTTAGTTATGTAAAAGAACAGCAGTATTTAAAAATAATCCTTCATAGAAATTATTGAAGGCCCCGTGGTCCAGTGGCTAAGACGCGTCCTTGACGTGGACGTAACCTCGGTTCGATCCCGAGCGGGGCCATCGCTATGTTTTGAGCGAAGCGAAAAAGAGAGCGATGGTAGGCTGAAATCTTTGATTTCTGGCTCCACTTTTATTTTCCCTATCCAGAATTGGAAAAGAAAAGCCCGAAGGGTCGAACCTCGGTTTATTGTGATTTTTCGAGCAAAACGAGAAAAAGCGCAATGGCAGGGGCAAATTTTAATTTACTCTCCATTTCGGATTTCCTAAAGGAAATAAGAACACTTCTTTGTCGAGAAAAGCGCAATAGCAGGGGCAAACTTGCTTTGTCGCCCCACTACTATTTTTCGTAAGAAAAAGAGTAGCCCGGAGGGTCATGGGCTGGAACTTGTTACTAGGCCCACTACCATTTTCCGAAGGAAAAGAGTAGCCCGAAGGATCAAAAATCCAATTACTTATGACATCATAAGTAAGAAAAATTAAAAAAACCCAAATTCTTCAAAGAAATAATGAAAAGACTAAAGTTCGCAGAACCG
>JBDGRI010000020.1:0-13530 GCA_042218235.1 Candidatus Pacearchaeota archaeon | reverse complement strand
CTTCCGGAAATGAAATTCCAAGTGTTTCTATAACAGACTCAAAAAATGTAACAATGGTTGCTAACTACAGTAGCCAGGACCCTGCCGCTTCCAACACAGTTAGCTTTGATGTTTATGGAGATGGCAATTTTTTGACAACCAAGAGTGGAGTTAGTGTTCAAAGTATTGGCGGGAGCGATTATGCGGAAAAAGAAGTTAATATAACTTCAAGTTGGGCAGCATCTTATCAAGGTTTGCACTTCAATGTTACCGGAAATAAGAGTAGTGATTTGGGTTTGAAGTGTAAGAATTGTGGAAGCAGAGGAGGTCAAACATGCCCCGTGTCTAAGACAAATATTAGTTGTGTTTCTTCAAACTCTTGTTCTAATAAAGGAGGAAGTGTCATGAGCGAAAGTTGTAGGTCGGGCGTTTGTTGTAACAAGTCCGCTTCTTCAGGCGGAATTTCTAAGGACTTTTGTGAAAAGAACTCTAATAGTCTTAAGTTTTGTAATGACTACGAGAATAAATCAAGATGTGAGTCAAATACTTGTGGGCTTCCTCCTGTAAATAGTTCCGGATGTGACGGAAACTGTGGTTGTTGGTGGAATTCGACCGGAAAAGGTCCAAAACAAGGAAGTTGTTTAGGATTTGTTAATGGAAGTGAAACTAAAGGCATGCCAGATGATGGACTTTGTTTACAAATAAGTAATTCCTCTGATACTTGTGAAGACGATGGTGTTTTGCAAACTAGTTGGGAGGTTAATTGGAGAAATGTCTCTTCTGGGGAGACATATATGAAACAATCTAAAATTCCTTCATCTTGCCAACCAGGTTCTAGAACCACTACTTGCCCGTCGGTAGCTAAACTTCCCGGAGAGAATGACTTTACGATTCCGTTGACGATTTTGGCTTTAACTTTGGCTTATGTGTTTTATTGGAATAGGCGAGAGGAATAGTTTAACATATATTTTTTGAAGATTGTTTTATAGGAAAATTATTTAAATGCCGATTAACTCTTTGTGGTATGGGAAAAAGTATAGGTGTTGTTAGTCTCAAAGGAGGTGTTGGAAAGACCTCGACTGTAGTTTCTATGGGAATGGCCTTAGCAGAACAAGGTAAAAAGGTTCTTTTAGTTGATGGAAACCTTTCTGCTCCGAATTTGGGAATGCATTTTAAAATCCTCGAGCCCAAAAAAGGAATTCATAATGTTTTGAGACGAGAAACAAATGCTAGTAAGGCAATTCATAAGCTTGGAAGTATTGATGTAATTCCTGGACACATGTTTGATAACAAAAAAGTAAGTCCATTAAAAATGAAAGATCGGATTGGCAATCTAAAAAGAAAATATGATTACGTTATATATGATTCTTCTCCTGCTTTAAACAATGAAACCTTGGCTGTAATGATGGCTTCCGACGAGATTTTTGTTGTAACCACTCCCGATCATCCTACTTTGGGAACTACCATAAAATCTGCCAAGGAAGCTAAAAAGAGAGGAGTTCCTATTAATGGTTTGATTTTGAATAAGTCTTATGGAAAGAATTTTGAGATTTCTCCCGAAGATGTAGAATATACTTCAGAAATTCCTGTTGTTGCAAAAATCCCTCATGATAAGAATGTTCCTAAGGCACTTTCAAACTTTGAGTCTACTGTTGAGCATAAGCCAAATTCAGAGGCAAGTAAAGAGTACAAAAAATTGGCTTCTTCGATTTCGGGCGAAGAGTATACGGGAAGAAAGGGTTTGAAAGATTTGTTGAGAAAGATAAGGCCTCAAAGGCAAGATGTTAATAGAGATGTTCTTTATGAGTCTGTTTTCTCTTAGGTAGTTTTTATTTTGAATTTCGGTTCATAAATTCTTAAAAAATCATTATTGGTTTTGGTTTTATGAGGCGGAACGATTTTTCCAGAGAGAGCGAGTTGATTGGAAAGGATTTTAGTGAGGTTTTGGAAAGGTTTGGCGGAAAGGCTGCAGGAGTTATGCTTTTGGATTCGATTGTTTCGGATAGGGAGTTTTCTTTATCCAAAAATTCTGTCAATTTGCCTATTCCTCCTTATGCGGTTCTATCTACTAGTATTTCTAAGGAATTGTCATGGATTTTGGAGAGTTCAAAAAAAGGCTTGCAAGAGTCTATAGAGGAAGATATTTATCCCAACAATATTTCAAAGGTTGCCGATAAACTGGGAAAACCATCGAGAGATTGTTCTAATATTGAGAATTTTCTTGGAAAAATTAGGAGACTTGATGAACCATTTCCGTCTAGTTCGGGGCCTAGTTATTGGCATTTGCGTTCTTCTTCGACTGTTGAGGATTGGAAAGATGACAAGTATTTCGGGACTTTTTTGAGTAAAACTTCGGGTTTGAATTATCGGTCTGGCAGGGCTAATAGAAAGGGCATGAAAGATGATATTGATCATATTTTTTGCGATTTTTTTTGAAGAAGGTTTCGGGAGATTATGGTCTGGAAGATGAGGATTTAGGCATTTTGGCAATGAAAAGCATACTTCCAGAAAAAGGGGACCGTCAATTACATCTTAATATTTATTCTTCCTATCCCGAGAAGGAATCTGATACTTCTTATATAGAGGTTTGGAGTCAAGATGGAGGGCTTCAAGGGGATTTTGGGGTTTCTTATCAGCGTAATAATCCTATGCAATTACTTAAGGTTTCGGAATTTGATATAGAGGTTTTTCAGATGAACCGATTTAATAAAACCCTTTCGAGGGAATCAAGGCTTCCCGCCGATAAGATTAGTGACAAGAGTTCAAATTCTCTGGATGGATTTCAGAGAGACAATCCTTTCAACATAAATGGCCAGAGGTCTTCTCTGCCACTTGGGAAGATTAGAGAGATTACCAAAATGTTCACGCACTTCAGGACATTGTAGAAAAACCGGTTAATTTGGAGGCTATTTTGGGCGATTCTGGTAGGGGAGGTCTTTTGGATTTTGTTCAATTTAGGCCGGTTCCGGCTCTTGATTCAGACAGGGAAGTTAAAAATATAGGAAATGTTCCTTTGGAGTATAGGACTTTGGCCACTACGCCTTTTGTTAAAGGTTCTTATAGTGTTGAAGCTCCGCTTTATCGTCCTATTATGCCAGATTTCAAGAATAGGCCTTATTGGATTGAAATGCCCCACATACAGGTGGAAGGGAAAGGCAATAATGCCAGTCGAAGTTATATGGATGACCCTTATGCTGAAGCTTTAATTAACTCGGATTTCGCGTCGAGTTTGGCTCACGAGGAGCAGATAGGGTATAGTTTTAAGGAGAGGGACTCATGGAAAGAAATGGGGGTCTTGGAAGAAGGTTTTTGGGAATATGTGGAAAATTTTATGCAAGAAGGCCATGTTAAAGACGAAATGGGCATAGAAAGGCCGTATGAAATTTCTTCTGTTCCTTTTAGAATTGACTCAGACGGTAGAAAAGGAAAGATTTCGATTCATAAGGATTATCTTAATTACTGAAATCTTTGAGATACGCACAAGTTGCCGGTTTTCTAAAAAGGAAAAAGGGAAATCATCGATTTCCTTTTAGATAGTCAACAATTCTTGAATCTATCCAAGCAGTGTCTCTATTGAAGCCTTTTGGAAGTACGGCAAAAACTTTGTCGCCTTGGTCTTCGAGGACCTGAACATTGAGGGCCTCTTCTTCCCAAGCAACAACGCCTACAACCTCTTGGCCATAGATGTCCTGCACGACGACTAGCTTATTTTCTGGGTCGTCTTTGGATACCGTCTTATAGGGCATTTGTGCATTTTCCATATCTTCTCAAAAAATAGGTTTTTTATATTGGTTTTCGAGCATTAATAAGTGAGGAAAATGAGTTATTACGCTGGAGTTTTGTGTTCCTGTTTCTTCGTTAAAGATACGGATTTTCGAATGTTTTTTAAATTCATTTTTAAGGTTTAATAAGGTTTTTAAATGATTTAATTCTATTAATTTTGTTGGTGGATTGCGTATTTTTGCAATCTCCAAAAATCCACAATGGAGCTAGGAATAAATTCCACTCGCATTGCGCTTTTCCAAATAAATGAAGCGGAAAATCACAATAGAGCCAGAAATCAAAGATTTCAGCCTGCTGTTACCCTTTTTCAAAAAGGGAAGCGAAAAATGATAACAGCCCCGTAGTACAGCGGTCAAGTATGCGAGACTTTGAATCTCGTGACCCCGGTTCGAATCCGGGCGGGGCTATAACACCAATTATTTCTATATATGTTCTAAATCGAAATAATTGTTTTAAATCCCTGAAAAGAGTTTTCATATGAATTTAGAAAGTCAGCTTTATGGTCTAGTAAGCGATAATTTGTTTGAAATGTCTTCAGCTTTTGGTTATCCTATTCGTAAAGAATTGGCCCTAGATTCTTTCTTGAATGCTTTTAGAGATAGGGGTTATTATGTAGATTGCTTTAAAGATGAAGATTCTCCTAATAATGAAGATTTATTCGATATCTCTTACGACTTTTTTGAGAAAGGTTCTAGAAATATGTCTATCCAGGGCTTTAGTTCTGAGCGAATATTAAAAGGAAAAAACATTTCTCCAAAAGCATCTGTGGCTTCTCTTTATGATTCCGTTCAGAATTTTTACGAAAGCTTGTTTTTTGATATTTCGCAAAATTTTAGAGGGTTTTCTGACGAATATTATTCGTTGGTTCGTGATGAATCTTATTACACAATAAGTTACCTGGATGCAAGACTTGAAGCATACATCAATAAATACCAAGAATTTGCTTTAATGCCATTTTTAATGAAGCCTGCCGATCTAAAGAGTCCCAAGATTTTTTATAATGCGCTCGAGAATTTTGACTTTGATATATACTCTGAAGCGATAAATAGAGAGCAAAATGGCATTATTCCTGTCGAAGATATTTCGCCAATCCAAATTTATGAGCAGGGCATTAGAGAATTTTCGTGTGTAGACGAATGCCCTAGTAGAGATTCCTTAGAAGGTTATTTCTTAGGTTTGTACTTGTCCTCCTTGGCTGATCAAAAAGGTTACCCAACAATATACGGCGATAATCTTGTTGAAGGATTCATGCTTGACGGTCTATACGCTTTCCGTCATGGAAGGGCTCTTTGGGGTTTGGATTAGAATTCTATTGTGGTCCTGAAAACTCCCTCTTTTTTAATTTCTTCATAGTTCTTTTCCCATTGGTTTTCGGTATTTATTCCTAGTTTTTGTGCATCTTCCTTGTTCAGTATTACAATTTTTTCATTAAAGGCTGTCTTTCTTTTTTTGAGAAATTCTCTAACGGTCTTTGCATTCGCCATAGAAACTATAATTGTTGATTCTGTGGGCTTAATGTATTTCACGTTAGATAGGATGCCATCTTTTATATATGTGTATCCATGAGTAGTGTCTTTGTGCCCAAATAGTTCTTTGTGTATTTTGACTTTTTCATTCGAGCTTTTTTGCTTGGTGTAAATTATGAATTCACTTGCTAATGTAGTTATCTCGAATTTCATTTTCCGTTAATAAATTAACGGAAATTCAAAAAGTTTTTTAAATGTTTCAGGACATAATTTTGCATTAGATAGGTAATAATATGCAAATTCCAAGAAAAACAAATAGGTACTGTCCGTTTTGTAACTCTCATACAGAGCATAAAGTTAAGGATGTATCTACTGGAGGAAATCGAGGTAGTCTCAAACGAGGTTCCAAACAGAGAGCCGCTAAAAGAGGCAAGTCAGTAGGCATGGGTAACCAAGGTAGATGGTCTAAGCCTGCTGTTTCAAAGTTTAAGAGAAAAACTAAGACAAACAAGAAGACAAGACTGATGTATACTTGTCAGACTTGTGGTAAAGCTCACCATCAGAACAAAGGTAAACGTACAGGAAGAGTAGTACAGAAATAAAATGATGTCTAAATTAAATACGAGTGGATGCTTTCCAAAAGTAGTAAGCGAAAAATAACAAATGGCAATAGCAAAGAAGAAAAAGCGGTATTTTGATGTTGACATGCCGATAATTGAGAAGCAAACACAGCTTCAGGCATACAATGTTGAAGAGCTTGACGGTAGAACAATTAGTTACGATTTGACTAGGGTATTGAAAGGAAAGAGCATTATGCTTAAGTTAGATGTGAAAGCAGATGAAAACGGTGCTACTTCTGTTCCCAAGGAATCTAAAGTTATGCCTTATTACATTAGAAGGGCAGTTAGGAAAGGAACACACTATGTTGAAGATTCTTTCCAAGCTGAGGCAAAAGATTCTTATGTGAGAATTAAGCCTTTCTTGATTACAAGGAGAAAGGTTCCTAGATCTGTGAGAAAAGCACTTAGAGAAAATGCAAGACACTATCTTGAAGATTATGCTAAACAATCTAAGGCAGAAGGTCTTTTCGGAGAAGTTTTGAAAAACAAGATTCAGAAAGAATTGAGTTTGTACTTGAAGAAAACTTATCCGCTTTCTTTCTGTGAGATAAGGGTTTTGAGAGTTGATAAGTGGAAAGCTCCGGAAGACATAGATAATCCGGAGCCGGTTAAACAAGAAAGTCCTGAGGGCGCTGAAAGTTCCGTGGAAGAATCCGTTACTAAAAAGAAGGCTACCAAGAAATCCGCTACCGATAAGTCTTCAAGCGAGTCTAAAAGTTCCGAATAGTTTTTATAAGTCAAGTTTTTGTTGTTTTTATGGTTTTGAAACGTTTATTGAAAGGGATTTTTAAGAAGCCTGTCCAGCAGGAGCCTGAAGCTGTTTCGGAAGAGATTTCATATTCTAATTTAGAAAATGATTTTAATCAGAAAAGTTCAGAGATTTCTTTGGAAGAGAAAAGATTGATAGAAGAGATTAAATCTAGCCTTGATTCTTCTAGGCATGGGGCTTTGGAAAAAGTTAAATCCTTGGAAGAGTTGGATGTTTATTCTTCGAACATTCAGGATAAGGCGAAAGCCGTTATAAAGGAGAACTTGGACAATTATGTTTCTTTGTATAAGGGGTTTTTTGAGAATTTGGTTTCGCTTAAGGCTGGGAGTTTGAGTTTACTTTTATCGAAGGTTGACGGTCTTTTGAAAGATTTTGAGAAGAAGTCTTATAAGAATTATCAGAAGGTTGCGTTTTTGTTTGAGAACAAGATTAGAGAGGTTAATGCTGAGGTGATTAAGGTTTCAGATTATTTGAAGAAAGTTTCTAAGCAGAATTCTTCTTTGGTTTGGAAGTCAGAGGCTTTTGCTAGTGTTGGTTCTAAGTTTAAGGAAATTGCTGATTTAAGGGAGAAAGTCAATTCTTCGGAAGAGACGATAAATTCTTTCGATGAGAAAATTTCCGAAGAAGAGCAAGAAGTAGAGAGGATAAAGAAAAAGATAGAAGAAGTTAAGCAAAGTGAAGTTTATAAGAGGAATTTGGAGAAAGAGAAGCAGGTTAAGGAAAAGATTAGAGAGATTGATTCTGACATTGAGAGTTTGAAGAAGTCGATTGACTTTAAGGCTTTGGGGGATGCTTTCCATACAGACAAGGATAAGATTCAGTTGGTTAAGGCTTACAAAAGTAATTTTGCTTCTAAGTTTAAAGAAGATTGGGGCGAGAGTCTTCGAGGGATTTTGGAATCTTTTGGAAAGAGAGATTTGGTTTCACAAATTGACAAGATCGGCGATAAGCGTCAGAGTCTTTTGGATTTGCAAAATTCTTTTGAGAATTCGGGTTTGGAGAATTTGGAGTCAAATTTGGAAAGTAGTCGTTTGAGGATTGAAGAGCTTAAGTCGGACAAAGAAAAGGAAAATAAAAATCGACAGAAATTTTTGGAAAAGATTGATGAGTTAGAGAGAGAAATCGTTAATAGTTTGAAGCAGTCTGGTTTTAAGGTTGTGGGATAGAGATGGAAGATTTTTTAAATTGTGGATAATCTCCAATAACATCTAAATTGCCTCAGTAGCTCAGTGGAAGAGCATTTGCCTTGTACTTTGGCTTCAGTAGAAGTAAACAAGAGAGCAAAAGGTCGGGGGTTCGAATCCCCCCTGAGGCTTTTTACTTTTTTGCACGTATTTCTTTTATCATTGGATTTATTTTGACATTTTAAACCAAAGAACTTTACTATATATTTACACAGAACAACATAAAAAACAAAAAGAAAAATGCAAAAAATCAAATTTTTAGCTATCCCTCTTTTATTCATTCCCATTCAGAAAATAGGAATAAACAATAAGTCGGTCGTCAAGCTAAAGTGAGAATTATTTCTTGCTTACTGTGTATCCGCAAGATGAACACTTCCACTTTTCAAAAGTGTCCTCTTTGTAAGAAAACGGCAATAGTTTGCCCTTTTCACATTCGTGGCATGTCGGAAAAATAGTCATTTCAGTCATTTCTTCCCTCCCGTTTTTTTAATTTTCTTTTTCGTAGACTAATTCTGCTTTTCCGCCATTTATTAATATTTTGGCTATTTCTTTCGGTAGGCTGGCTACTTGACCCTTTTCGAAGGGTCCGAGATTTTCTCCATCAGGTCCTGCGAAGGCCTCAACTTCTTGTTTGAACATTATCAGCTCGTTTTCGTTTGGTTTTTCTCCCTTTTCTTCTCCTTCATTCAACATTTGGTTGAGTTTTTTGTCGGATTTTTCCATACATTGCATCATTTCTTCGAATAGTTCTTTTTCAAAATCTAGCATATTTTCGAAGTCCTTTTTGGAAATTCCTGTTTCGGCTGCCACTAGCATTAGGTTTAGGATTTTTTTACGCCTTCTTAACATTAGTTCTCGAAAGAAAGCTATTGCGTTTTCGAGTTGTTTTTTTGTTTTTACGGCTTCGTCAGAGAATTCGTCTTGGTCTTTCATTGTGAGTTGCTTTTTTTCTTTGATGTATTTAGCAACGTTAGAAATGAAGTTTTTAGGAAGGGGTTGAAGTTGGTCTGTGTAACGCTCTTTCCTTGCAGTTTCGTAGATATCGTTGTAGGTTATCATCCTAGTTTGGCAGAAGCCTGGTTCGTTTATATTAGTTTTTGTCCTATGGAAAAACATTGTTTTTCCCTAAGATCGTCCTTTTCATGAAGTTGAAGTTTTGAAATCGGGGCTTAATTGAATTCTAGAAGGCTATTCCTTCTTCAGATATTCAGGAACAGGCATTTCGGAGAATTCGCCGTAATGAGGTATTTCTTCTTTGAGTCTTTTATAGCATTCAGCTGCTAGTTTACAGTCTTCTAGAGCTTTATGAGTTTTTCCTTCTTTTATTTTTGTGTCGGCTGAAAATTTTGATCTTTCGTCTTTTAGGCCACAGAAATTTAGAATTTCTCCGAGACCCATAGCACTTTTTCCTTCTTCATCTAAGAGGAACTTTCCGTAAAGTTCTTTGTATTTTTCTTGGGCTATTGTGTGGAGGTCAAGGCCCCTTTGTCTATGGATTGCAATGTATCTTTCCCAGAAGCCGTAGCGAACGCATTTGCCTTCTATCATGCTTATGTCCCAGGCGACTATTTGGCCGAAGAATATTTTTTCTTCTTGTTTTTCCACCCAGTCTAGGTAGTTTGAAATCATTTGTTCTTGTGTTTGCTTTTCTTCGTCGAAAATGCTGTCTCTTGTATGGCCGTTGATTTCTAAGGCAGCATTGTTTACCAAATCTTCATCATCGATTTTACAGTCTTCATAGAAGTAGTTTGCCGGGTCCTCTAAGTCTATTGCCGCGATTTCGCAAATTCCGTGGTTTTGTGTTACCCCCGTTGTTTCTATGTCTAATACTATCATTTGAATCCTGCTTTCTTGAAAAGCTCTTTTCCTAAGAATTTACCTAGTTTTCCTCTTTGAGAGGCCTTTTCTGAAAATTGTTTTTCTTTTTCCGGGCTTTTTCTGTCGTAGAACAGTACAGGAATTGGATGAGCAGAGTGGCGTTTTAATTTACAAGGTGTTGAGTGGTCGCCTGTTACAACAACTTGGAGTTTTTTGTCTTTTTCTGTCATTTTTCTTAATTTTTTGAAGAATTTTTCATCGAGGTACTCTAACATCTCTTTTTTTACGTGGGGCTTGTTGTCGTGTCCTGGCAAGTCTGTTTCTTTTATGTGTATGTATGCGTAGTCTTTTTCGTCGTAATGTTTCTTTAATTTTTTTAGAGAGAATTTGCAGTATTTTTTCATTGCATTCCAAAGGTTTTTGTAGACATCCATTGAACGGAGTTTAGGGTATTTACGCGTCATGGTTTTCATTTCTGAAAGTTCAGAAAAACCTGCCTCAAGTGGCATGTAAGCTGTTGAAAGCCATTTTTTGTGTTTTTTTAGCCGCGGCACGCGGTTGCCTGGAGAACGCATAAGTAAGTAGTTGGCTGGCATTAGGCCTCGTTTTTCACGTTTTTTGTTTACTGGATGCTTTTTGAGTATTTTATGGGCTTTTTCTACAAACTCGTTTAAAATGTCGGCAGTTTTTTGAGAAATTTCTTTTTTGTCTGTCGGTTCAAAGTCAACAACTTTTTCTGCTTCTTTTGCGTCTTTGTTTGAGTAGGTTTGGTCGTTTTCGGATATATTTTCTGAATAGTTTCCTCTTAAGACTAAAATTGCTCGATGTTGGACACTTGGGACGAATTCAAAATCGACGCCAATGTTTATTTTGTTTAGTTTTTTGGCTAGTTTTTTTGATTCTTTTGAAGTTATTGTTCTTCCGGCTCGACGGTCGAGAACGTTTTTGTTTTCTAAATCGTCGATTGTTGCAAAGTTTACTCTTAAAGCTAAGTCGCCTTTACTTAATTCCAGGTCTTCGCCTTTTGCTTCTAGTTGGCTTCGAGGGATTTTTTCGTAGTCGTTTCCAAAAATGCTTAATATTGCTTCGTCTGAAGAAGGAGCGTAATTTTTCTTTACAGAATACATCTGTCCTAGCTTTCCGTTGGTTGCAAAGAAATCTAAGTTTGGTGTTTCGGCTGCTTCAAGAGGCGTTTGGTTGTTCAAGGCTCGATGAGGCAAGTCTCCGAGACCGTCTAAAATCACAAATACTCCTTTCATGTTTTTGAAAAATGCTTTAGGTTTTAATAAGGTTTTGTTAGTGTTTCGTAATGATTTTTTCGATCTCTTCAATTAAATCACTTGCTAGAAGAGTTTGTTTTTTGGTTTTTGCTAAATTGTCTCCTGCTTTGCCGTTTATGTATGCTGCTGCTGAGCCCGATTCAATATGGTTGTTCCCTTGAGATAAAATTCCTGCTGTTAAGCCTGCCAAGACATCTCCCGTTCCGCCTTTTGTCATGTAAGCGTTTCCAGTTTTGTTTATTCTTGTTTCTCTTCCATCGGAAATTATGTCGGTTTTTCCTTTTAGTAGAATTGTGCTTTTCAGTTTTTCTGCCTGTTCTTTGACTTGTTTTGCTTTTTTGTTTAAATCTTCTGAAAGTTTTTCGTTTGTTAAGTTTTCAAACTCTCTTTTATGAGGTGTTAGTATGGTGCTTTTTAAGTCGGGTTTTTTGCTTTTTTTGGACAGGGCATAAATTGCGTCCGCGTCTATAACGCCCGGAATTTTTACTTTCTTGAGGAATTTTCTTATTGTTTTTTGGGTTTCTTTTTCTCTTCCTAATCCCGAGCCTATTACAAAAGCGTTCGCAGTTTCGGATTCTTTTAGGAGTTTTTTGAGGTGTTTAGTTTTTAGGTGTTTTCCGTCGAGAGGAATTGTTATTAAGTCCGGAGAGAACTTTGCTATTATGTTGGCGGACCTTTCGGGAGAAGCTACTTCGACTAAGTCGGAGCCGGATTTTAGGACTGCTAAAGCAGATAAGGCGTTAAGGCCTGCGGCTCCTGTGTATTTTTCATTTCCGCCGATAATTAGGACTTTTCCAAAATTTCCTTTGTGTGCCTGAGGGTTTCGAGTGCTTTTGTAAACTTTCTTTAGAATGGATTTTGTTATTTGTTTCATATTTTTGTTAAGGATTTTTGGTATAAAATTGTTTTTGGTTTTCGAAGAAATATTTATAAAGAATCTTTTTTTGTTCTGGGTAATGGGATTGAAGAAAAGTGGTGAATTTTCGGGCAAAAATTTGGTTTTATTTGCTTTTGCAGTTGCTTTTATGTTTTTGTTTGCGTGAGTTGCTTTAAGTGATGTTTATGATCAAGCTTCTAGCCACGTAGGTAACGGAACTAAACAGGTAATGCTAAAGTTCAATGTTTCTAATACTTCAGTTGTTAATGGTACCGGAGAGGCAATTTCCAATATTACGATAAATAACACGGGAAGTGCTTTAGGCTATAATGTTACAAATGTTACAATTTCGAATGGTAATTGGACTTATTATAACGATTCCTTTTCAGGAAGATTAGCCAATATTTCAATAAATGAAAATATAACAGGAGAGATGAATTTGACAATCAATTATACAATAAATTCCACTTCTGCTGACGGGGAGACGGTTCAGGTAAATGTTGCTCAAATTTCAAGCGGAACGAATGTTTCTCACAGTTCGGTTCCTTTTAGCTCTTCAGTCTCTACGATAGACTCTGTTGCTTCTGCTTTAAATTATTCAAGTAATGGTACTTTAGCTAATAACTCAGATAATACAGGAAATTTGAGTGTTAATGTGACAACTTCTGATGCTAGTTTGGATACTATAAATATAAGCGTTAATGGTTCTGTAGTTAAGAGTTGTTCTTCAAGCCCTTGTGGCTATACAAATAATTCCCAGGACGGAGTTTATGAGTTTAATGCTAGTTATAATACATCTACCGGGAAGAGTGATAGTACTAATACGAGAGTTGTAACTATAGATAATACAAACCCTTCGCCTTCGGCTTCTTGTAATGATGTTAATGAAGGTGAGAATTTGGATTGTTCTTGTTCTGCTACGGATAATTTAGGTTCAAGTGTTAGTACTTCAACCTCAACAAACTCTGATTCCGGGACCGGAACGCAAAACAATGTAGGAGATTTTACATTTACTTGTTCTGCGACAGATAATGCAGGAAATAGTGCTTCTGCTACAGCTGGTTATACAATTAATTCTGTTTCCAGCGGAGGTTCTTCAGGTAGTTCGGGAGGGGCTTCAGAAAGCAAAAGCCATGGGTGGAGTTCGATAAAGCCCGGCAAGGCAGAAGTAATGAAGGATTTTAGTGAAGATTTAGGAGTAAAGCAAATAAGCATAAAAGTAAACAATCCTGCTCAAAATGTTGTTATTGATGTAAAGAAATACGACGGGAAGCCTGCGGATGTTTCTGTAGAGAAGTCAGGGAAAGTTTATCAATATTTGGAGATTGACACACAGAATTTGAACGAAAATTTAGATAAGGCAACTATTAGTGTAAAGGTTGAAAAGTCATGGATTAAGAATAATTCCATTAGTGCGGAAAATGTTGTGGTTTCAAAATTTGATGAAAGTTCTGGGAATTGGAATGATTTAGAAACTTCTTTCACCCATAAAGATGAAGAGTTTTATTATTATAAGGCTGAAGTTGATGGTTTCAGTTATTTCTCGATAGGTGAGAAGAGCGATTCAGATACAAACCAGACCGATTCTACATCGGGTAAAGATACTTCTAGAGATTTGGGAGAGAAAGACGGTAAAACTGCCGGAGGAACTACTAATCAAGCGGGTGAGGGATTCCCGACTTGGGCATGGATAGTTATTGCTGTTGTTTTAATTGGCTTGGTGGTTTGGTTTGTTTGGAATAAGAATTCTAAGT
>JBDGRI010000002.1:0-2630 GCA_042218235.1 Candidatus Pacearchaeota archaeon | reverse complement strand
TTATTTAAGTGACTTTATTGTAACACAATGTGTTATATAAACAAAATATCAAATATTTGTACTTTATCAGCTTTTTGATCTCTTTGTAACCTCTTGTTGAATAATTTTTACTAAAATTAAACAAAATTATTCAAAAAATCCATCTTAGCTTGACATCGATATATATGATAGCATTTAATGATCCTACTTTAGGGTCATTCGTTCGTTCACTCATCCTCATCCATAGGAGAAGAAGATGGAGTTTCTGGCAGTAGTCTCCGTTACGGTCGCAGGGACGGTTATTATCGCAGGTATGTCCGTTATGATAAGGAAATACTACAGATCTGTGTTGAATATGGTTCCCTGGGCAACAAAAGCAATGATGATCTTTATTGTCGGATACATGATAGGTAAATACTTCGCAATAGGCCGACCGGCCCCGGTTGAAGTCCCGACTGTAGTCGATGTTCAACGTGGATTCGAAGTCGAAACCTGCATCGGGGAGAAAGCAGTCGGGACATATTCTGACTCGAAGAGAGAATTATTCATCACCCTGCCGGAGTGGTGCGAATGTCAAAAAGAAACACTGGTTAATTACACGAATGGAAAGTGTCAGTGGAAGTAATATCAAGAGGGAGGCACAGAACGCCCGGACCTGCACCCTTTGTTGCGGGTCTCGGGCGTTTTTTTATTTGTAATTCTCCTCAAAATATTGCTCTACATTATAGGTCAGCTCCTCTTTTATTTTTTTCCAATCAACTTGCTCAATTAGTTCCGGATACTTACTGTCTTCAGTATCTTCAAAGTAAGTCAAAGATTTTAGCAGATGAGCTTCGTTATAATCAACGTCTGAGAATTTATCTTTAAAAAACTTCAGTAATTGCCCCAAAGAATATTCTTCTAATAAAAAGTAGATATCAACAAAATCCTTATAGGTGCCCCTGCTGGCTACGGCATCAAGTTTCATTGCAGCTATATCAGGTTTTCCCGCCAAATATACGTTATCCTCGTAGTATTCTTTTGAAGAGATAAGTGGGTATGGATATTCAAAAAAACTTATTTTCACGCCATTCAAACTCCCATTGAAAGTTTTTTCTCCCTCATTGCTTACTTGTAGTTGTCCAAGACCAGCAAGCCTTTTTCTAAACTCCGGATTATAAGTAAAATCCTGAGCAAACCAATCCAGATCTACAGAACGTCGGTGTCCTAAAAAAAGAGCTAGAGCAGTGCCACCGGCAAGATAAAAATTATTAATAAAATCAGTCGAGCTCAGCGTTTTAAGAACGCGTTTGGTGTTTTCAGTGAGGGTTTTCTCGTGCATTTAAGCTGTTTAGAAGGTATTGATAAAATAAGAGCCCAAAAGTTTGCACTCTTAGGGATGGCAAACACATGATTTTTTGCCGACTCCCTTATCTTGTCTTTACCATAATAATTCTCTATAGCTTTAAAGTCATCAATATCGCCGAAGTCCAAAACTCTTCCGATGATGAATCTACTATCTTCGTCCGGATCGATATCTTTAATGTCTACGTCCCAAAAAAGTGATTGTTGTAAATGCTCAATTAGTTTCATAGTATCTAAATTATACCATAAATTCCATGAATTTATAAATTATCGATGGTATTGCAGTAGAAAACCAAGGATAATTATAATAGGTTCAGTCGAGTATGGATCTCGGGAGTTTTTTTATTCAAAACCCCCTTTAACAGTTATTTCGATTACCTTATCTAAGTTTTTCTTTTCATCTGCCCGATGGAGCTCTGCAGCTAGTCTCGTGCCACGATAAACTAAAGCACAGTGTAATAATTCATCAAAATTATCTTTATTTGAATACTCTTGTTTTACCTTTTTATATACCGTCTCTGCATCTTCAACTTGATCTGCATATCCAACCATCTGTAAAATATAGTAGGCAATATCATACGCCCACAAAGACCAGTCGGCCCACTCAGCATCCACGAGTATTATCTCACCGCTCTCTTTATTTTTAGCCATATGCCACGGCACTACATCATGATGCTGAAATGCTCTTTGGTCTATATTCTTAGCAAGGATATCTCTAAGATTACTCCTATCTCCAGTATTAATTAACCCCTGATTCTTTAGATACTTACTATCTTTATCAAAATTATCCAGATAATGCTGATCTCCTTTTTGTTCATAGCGTCGTTGTATATCTTTTGGTAGATCTTCAAAATTAATTTTTCGATGACAGAACTGAAAAAATTCCAGCATTGGCTCAAAGTATTCCTGGACCCCCTCTATCTCGTCTTCCGCATTGGGGCCTGATGCTAACCACCTAAAATCATCTCCTAGTTCGGAATAATAGAGAGTATTCTCAGTCTTTTTTGGCTGTAAAAACTCAAAACCGGTCTGCCCTTCCTTAGAAATTTGACAAAGAAAACTTTGATTTACATACTCTCTCCTGAGCTGCCTCTGATCTTGGTATTCCTTAAGAAAATATCTCTCCCCGTTCTTTTCTGCCAAAAATCTTTCTGACTCTGAACCTCCTTCAGAAATGGACTTTTTGTTACTAAAATTAACCTCAGACATTTAGGAATCTTGTCCTGATACAATCCCGAGCATCTCTATGAGACGGTTCGCATAACCCCACTCATTATCATACCAAGCTACCACTTTCACCAAATTTC
>JBDGRI010000019.1:0-3146 GCA_042218235.1 Candidatus Pacearchaeota archaeon | reverse complement strand
GCTACCTGAAAAGGTTCTAAGTAGGGAAAAAGATACTACTTGGAGAATTGGCGATGATAAAAATTTGCAAGTAGATGACGAAATCTCTCTTTGCCATACTGACGGAAGCGAATTCGGAAAAGCAAAAATTCTTTGGACAAAAGAAACAAAATTTGCCAATCTGACAGAGGAGGACAGAGAAGGCCACGAAAAATTCTCTTCCGAAGAAGAAATGTACCAAAAATATTCCGGATATTACAATATCAAAGTGGGTCCGGAAACTCCGGTAAAGGTTATAAAATTCAATCTCCTCTAAGGATCAGAACAATCTCTTCTATATCCACAATTGTTACAAATTATTTTACACTTAATTTCTACGACTTCATTACTTCCACACAAAAGGCAAATATTGTTTTCCATTACAACAATCCTAATAAAAACCGCTTAATAAAATCTTTTCCTATGAAAGTAAATGTAGAACCTCAAGAAAAATCTGAATTAGTTAAAGAGCTAATGGGAGATATTGATGCAGAGCCGGGTTCTTTCGGCGAGAAAATAACTAAAGTCGCCCCAATAATATGTGATTCAAAAAGAGATGCGAAGGAACATTGGCAAGACATACACGATTCATTAATTCTAGACGCAATTGATACCTATAAAAACCTTAATAATAAATTCTTAAATGACTTCGAAAGACAAATGGAAGCAATGGTATATCATGCAGTAAGAAATGGCCCCGAGAACAAAGACAAATCATTCGGAATTTACTTAGGGGAAAATGGCTACATAATAACTTACAATGATGGAAGCGATTTCTTTAAATTTCCTCAAAACAAATCCGAGTTCGAGTCAAAGTACTTCAACCACTTGTCAGAATGCGAAAGGTGGGAAAGAAGCTACAAAATTCTCGGAAATGGCCTAGACAAATTATGCCCTTGCTCAGAATTTGCTGTGGAAAACCAATCAGGAACACTTTACGTTTACGAAGACAGAAGAAACCGAGAAGACTAACTACCTTGCTTATATCTTCTACGATTTTCAACTCTCTTCATCCTTTCGATAACCTTTCCTGCTTCTTCAGAAATTTCTTTATAACCTTCTAAAACTTGCTCAAACAATTCATCAAAGTTTTCAAAATGCTTTGCTTCAATTGCTTGCTTGAAAAGCCTTAAATCAACGGCTTTATCTTCAAGTTTTTTTGAAAAACTCCCTAACCCAAAGTCAATTAAATAAATTTCCTCAGAAGGCTTCAAAACCAAATTACTTGTAGTCAAATCTCCGTGTATAATCTCTCGAGAATGGATTCTAGCAATCATTCTCCCGACCTCTTTCATAAACTCCTTCTGTCTTTCTAATTCAAAACCATCCAAATGCTCTGAAAGCCTTTTGCCCTCAACAAAATCCATGTAAATTCTATCAAAATCTTCAGAATCTTTAACCTCAGGAACATTAACGCCCGCCAACTCACGAGAGCTCTTCAAAATCTTTTTCTCTGACTTCGTACGCCTCTTTCTCAAACGCTTATCCAATTCAGGATGCCTATAAGACTTTGCAATCCTATCTTTAACAATCAAGTTCCTGCCTTCATCTAAAAAAATCTTTGCTTCTGCTCCTTGTGAAATCAATTTCATTCCTTCCATCTTAACAAAACCACAATTAACGAGATTAAAATACTTGTGTCTGCAACCATGCAATACTTACAAAATGACTTTAACTCAAAGGCCTGAAGATAAATGAAATACCCAGCAACCAAAGAACCTAAAACAATTCCATAATTAATCAGGTTTTTCTTATACACTCTCGGAAATTTCAAATGCCAAGAAACTAAAAAAATGGTCAAACCAAAAGCAACTACTCCAATTAGACTATTTTTTATACCAAAACTTTCAGAATGAATAGAATGCTTAACAACACTACACCCTGCTCCTGGATTACAAACTTCCGAAGTCGGCATAGAAAGCAAATTCAAAGCACTCAAAAATGCCAAACCTACAAAAACCAGCAAAAGCTTATACTTAAGATTCTTCATAAAAATGAAACCAAAAAACAAAATTTAAGTCTTTCTATTCTTCAATAGAATCTTTAGGGACACTTTCGATCTTTCTACCTACATACCAAAAATAATCACTCAAACGGTTCAAAAACATCGTAGTTTCTTCATTTTTTTCTTCTTCGGGCAAAGAATGATAAACTCTTTCGAGTCTTCTAGCAACAACTCTAGCATTATCTACATTAAATGTTTTAGGTGTAGTCAAATTCCAATCAAAAGTTATCTTAGGATTTTCTTTTATTTCTTTCATCCAAGATTCGATTTTTTCAGTATCTTCTTTAGAAACATCTTTTGAATAAATATCAAAAAGCTTCTTCTGAATCCATTCTAATTGTTCTTTTACTTTATTATCGGGTGAAGAAATACCTCCGACAGAAACTTGAAGCTCATCTACAGTGCCAACAAATTGGAATTTAGTATCCGACTTTGGAAAAAAACCTCCTGTATATTGACTTTGCCCTTTGTCTCCTGCTTTAGTTGTAATATCCATAATGATTTAAAGTGACCAGAATATAAAAAACTATTTAAATCTCTCAATATCTAAGAAAACAAACCGTAAAAAAGAGGTCCAAAATATGTCCGAGGAACTAAAAGCTGCAAGAATACTTTTTATAATAGCTGCGATATTGTCATTTCTAGGTTCGCTTGTATTTATAGGTTTGGGAGTTTTAGGGATGACCACCGGAATGGAAGGCTTATTTACAATGGGGGGTTTAGCAATTGCCGGAGGAATTTTCTTAGGAATTTCAGGAGGCCTAAAGCTTTGGTGTGCTAACTTAGTAAAAGAAGAAAAACAACTTACAACAGCAGGAGTACTGGGAATAATTCTTGGAATAATTCCTGGAGATGTAATAGCGTTGATAGCGGGCATCTTAGTTTTAGTGAAAAAAGAGGAAGTAAACGAGGATAGTCCAGCAACAAAATCCCGAAAGAAAAAATCTTCTAAAAAGAAAAAGTAGATTCAAAAAAAGATGGCCTTAAAATTACCTCAAACAATACACGCAAAACAAGAAGTTGAAGATTTGGAGGCTTTAACAGGATTTGAAACAAAAAACCAATACAAAATTCTTAACAACGACGGAAACGATATAGGCTATGCTGCAGAACAATCCGGAAG
>JBDGRI010000018.1:0-4408 GCA_042218235.1 Candidatus Pacearchaeota archaeon | reverse complement strand
TTATCCTCGACGGAAATAAAAGCACTTTACAATGCAACAAAAGACCAATATCAAAAAGACTTTACAAACCTTTCAAGAGGAACTTACAATTACACTGGCTACTCAATAGACAAATTCGGAAATGTCAACTCGACAGAGCAAAGAACTCTAAAAATCAAAAACGTCCCGCCTTCAATAAATGCATCTTTCCCTCCAAACGACCACACAACAACAAACAGAACACCAAAATTCAACTGGACAGCCTCTGACCCTGAAGGAGACACTCTAACTTACGAACTAAACATAACTTGCCATCCCGGATGTTCTTCAGACGATAGGTACATTACCGGAATAACACAAAAGAAATACGTTCCAACAAACTATCTAAAATACCTCTCAGACAACGGCTTCAGCTACAACTGGTCTGTCAGAGCAACAGACGGAAATTCTTACAGCAACTGGACTGATGAGAGAACCCTAAATGTCCAGTCCTTAATACAAGTTGAATTGCCCCAAAACTCGACGGATTTCGGCGGTATAAGCATGGGAGGTTCGGACAACACAACAGACAACAACCCAGAGCCAATGAGAGTAGAGAATACCGGAAATGCCCTAGTTAATTCTTCATTTAACTCTACTTCATTATGGCAAAGTGTTTCCCATCCAAGTGGAAACTACCAATACAAAATAACCGAAAACGAGTCAAATTCATACAACTCTAGCGGAAGCCAAACAACATGGGCCAATGTTCCTTCCATGACAACCCATGCAATAAATGACCTAAACTGGACACAGCAACAAGACAGTGCAGATATAGACCTTTCAGTGGACGTGCCTTCACAAGAAGGCGCAGGAAGCAGGCAATCAACAATAACTGTAACCTCAAGCTTATCGGAGGAAGAATAATGAAAATAAATAACCAACAACTAAACAAAATAAAAAGGAGGGCCGTTTACGGAAAAACGATGTTTTTCCTCGCGAATAAATTTCCCTATAGAAGAGGAAATATTTATAAAAAGTTTCCTCTTACATAAAACATGGACAAAGAACGAATAAGACAACACCTGCTGGATTTTCACGAAAGAGAAATCCCGAATGTAAAAAACAGAGACTACAAAATACAAAATTCAAGAAAAATAGTCTCCCTAATTGGAGGAAGAAGTGTCGGAAAGACATACCTAATGTACCAAAAAATGAAAAGCCTAATAGACGAAGGAGTAGAGTCAAAAAAAATAATTTACCTAAATTTTGAAAACCCTGTTCTAAACGAAGCCAAACCAAAAGAATTCAGGGAAATTCTTGAAATATGGTTTTCAATCTTCCCAGAAATTCAAGAAAAAAAACTTTACCTTTTCATAGACGAGCCTCAAGCCATAGAAAAATGGGAACTGGGAGTAAGAGACTTATACGACAACTTTAACTCGCAAATCTTCATCTCAGGATCATCTTCAAAACTTTTAAGCAAAGAAATTTCAACTTCCTTAAGAGGCAGGTCAATATCAAAAAACATTTACCCCCTAACATTCAAAGAATTCCTAAATTTCAAAAACGAAGAAATCGACCTAAAAAAACTATCCACTAAATCAAAAATAAAAGCTCAAAACCTCTTTAAAGAATACTTATCAAACGGCGGATATCCGGAAGTAGTTTTAGAAAATGACAAAAACGAGATAAACAAAATAACAAAAAGTTATTATGACCTCATAATCTACCGAGACCTAATAGAAAGATACCACATAAACAACACCCAACTAATGAAATGGCTGATAAACTACTTCATAACCTCCGCACCAAAAGAAGTCAGTGCAAACAAAATCTTCAACAACCTAAAATCAAGAGGATACAAACTAAGCAAAAACACTCTTTACGAATACATGAGCATACTTGAAGATTCTTTCTTTGTCCACTTTCTAAAAAAACACACAGACTCAATAAAAAAGCAAGAATCCAACCTATCAAAAGCATACTTAGGAGACATATCATTTATGAACATCTTCTCTGAAGAAAACCACGGAAAAAGGCTTGAAAACATAATTTTCACAAACATACTAGCCCTACTGGAAAGAAACTACTCTTTCGGAAGCGTATCTCTCTGGAAATCTTCCAAAGAATGCGATTTTCTGGTAAAAGAAAGAAACAAAGTAAAAGAGGCAATCCAAGTCTGCCACAAAATAAATGATGAAAATCGTGAAAGAGAAATTGCCGGACTATTGGAACCATTAGAAGAATTCGAACTTAAAGAAGGCACAATATTAACCATGAACCAGGAAGAAACACTAAACGCCGAAGGAAAAAAAGTAAACATAAAACCGGCCTGGAAATGGCTATTGGAAAAATTAGAATGAAAATCAGACAAAAATGGTTCAAAAATAATCCAAAAATGAAAAAGAACACGACATTAAAAATGATAGGAATTGAATTAGTATTGCTAGTTGTAATTGTATTAGTAATTTTCCAACTTTCCCCAGGAGCTAGCTTAAATAGGCAAACAGGTGCAGCTTCGCAAGAAATTCTGAAATTCAAAAATGCCCACGCAATTTTGATTGATGACAATTCAGATTTTACCTCGCCTCAAAGAATTGATGGCAATAAAACAACACTAGAACCAGATAAATATTATTGGAAAGCCATTGGTCTTTTGGGAGAAACAAAAACCGGAAATTTCACAATAGATTCGGAAGTTGTAATTAATGTAAAAGAGAAAGGCAACAAAACAGAAGTCCAAAATATCGGAAATGTCCCCGTAAACATAACCACCAGGGAAGGAAAAGTAGTAAGAAGCGGCTTAGTCGTTGAAGAAGGCTCTAGTTTAGAATTAAATGGAACAAATAAATCAATAAAAGGAGAGCAAAAATGAATAGAAAAAGGCTAATAATGGTTTTTGCGTTGGTTTTTGCATCAATATTAATAGTTCAAGAAGCTTCAGCTCTAGGTATAACTCCCGGTAGAAAAACATTGGATTATTCTGCCGGAGAAACAAAAGAACTAGAATTTGAAGTAATAAATTCTGAGAACGAAGATTCTACGATATTTCTAAAGACTTCAGGAGCATTGAACGAGAGCATACAACTTAACAAAAAGAGGGTTGAGTTTTCTAAAGGCGAAAGAAGTAAAACTGTTTCCTATACTTTAAATATGCCTCAAAACTTGGAAAGCCCTGGAACTCACAAATCCCAGATTGTTGCAGTAGGTGTACCAAGCGATTTAGAAGGAGGACAAGTAGTTGGATCTAATGTAGCAATATCTACTCAAATTCATGTAGAAGTTCCATATCCAGATAAGTATTTAGAGGCAGGAGAAATAAAAGTTCAAGCAGACAATCAATCGGCTACTTTCTTTACTCCAATAATTAATAAGGGCACTAAAGCCATCGAAGAAGCTAAGGCAGAGATAAGTATCGAGGACCCTTCCGGTAATGAGGTAACAACAATAGAGTCTGGTAGAAAGTCTCTAAAATCCGGTAAAAGAAGCGAATTAATAGCAAGATGGAACACTCCAAAAAGTTCAGGAAATTATAAGGCCAATATTAAGATAACTTATGATGGTCAGAAGATCACGAAAGAGAAAGCATTTGGTTTAAGTGGGAACCCTGTCGAGATAATTAATGTAAAAGTAGATGATTTTAAATTGGGAGAGGTCGCCCAATTCAAATCCATGGTTAAAAGTAATTACAATAGGGGGATAGAAAATGCATTTATAGAAATGAGCATATTAGATGACAATGAAAAAATTGGCGACATTAAGTCTCGTACATATAAAATTCCAGCTAAAGGAAAGAAGAGAATGGTTGCTTATTGGGATACAGAAGGAGTCAATAAAGGTTCTTACAACGGTAAAATAGTTCTTAACATGGGTTCTGTGGGTAGATTCTCTGAAGAGGCGATTTTCGAAGTCCGTTCAGACGACATTATAGTCCAGGGTGTAGGGGGAGAAGTTATTGCCGAACAAACCGAAGACGGCAATCTGACAACAATTATCTTAATAGGTCTCGGAATTTTAGCAGCACTAAATATAATTTGGTTTGCAATAGTAAGAAAAATTCTTCAAAAGAAAAACAAGAGTGTCAAAAGCATTTTTGGAGGATAATTATCATTCTGTAACCGAAACATTTATAAATAAAGACTTTTTAATATGTTTATAATGGATACAAAAAGAGTAGCGATAACATTGATGGTAATAACAATTGCTTTGACTGCAGTTTCTTTGGCTGCCGACTTAGGAGAATCTGATTCTGGAGTTCAATCTCAAGGTAGTTCAGATACAGGTTCACAGGCTAATGTGGCTTTTAGTGTAGAATCACCTAATAACTCTGGAAATGACTCACCATCTGGAAATACAGGAGGTACACAATGAGTAGCGATAAGACATTACTAACTGTTGCAACCATTGCGTTTGTTCTATCTTTAGTTAGTGCTGTCGCTTCTTTAGG
>JBDGRI010000017.1:0-1577 GCA_042218235.1 Candidatus Pacearchaeota archaeon | reverse complement strand
GGATATTCATAAGTTTGGCAAGTCAGAAAAGAACTTGCTTCGATTATCAGAAAGATTAGAGAAACATTTTACAAGTACTGTAAGTTATAATAAATTGGCTAAAGAGTCGGGGCTTGCTTCCTATAAAACAATACAAGAATATACGGAAACGTTAGAAAAAATGTTTGTATTAGCCACCTTGGATTATTTTGATATTGCTCAAAGAAGCCCGGACTACAAAAAGAATCATAAGTTTTATTTCAGCGACCCCTTCATATCGCATACTTTATTAGCGAAAGCAAAAGGGTTTTTGGATGATCCTTTTGTTTTTTCAAAAAGAGAGCATATTACAGAAGAGAAACAGCCAATTTGGTCTGAATCTGTAGTAGTAGATTTATTCAATCGCAATTTCCCCCAATTATATTATGGTCAAGTGGTAGATACTGAGATTGATATTGCAGCCAGAAGAAAAGGAAAATATACATTCTGTGAGGTAAAGTACCAAAATGAAGTCAGCACTAGTGATTTTAGATGGTTTTTGGATTCTATGAAGGAAAATGAAGAACTTGTAGTAGTTACAAAAAATGATTTTGATAGCTATGAAAACATCACTTTAATACCTAGAGAAGTATTTTTGGCTAAATATGATGAGTTTTTGTTTTAGTGGTTAATCACATAAGACTCTAATTAATTATGGAACATAATGGTCGAAACAATTTAGAATTAAGGCCAAAAAATGAATTTGAAGATTATAGTGATATTGATTTAGAGCAAGTAGAAGAATTTCAAGAAGAAATTTTTCGGTCATGGTTTGAAAACCAAGACCAGCCCGTGTTGGAGGCAGTAGAAAGTGTAAAAGTGGATAACCCCTCCACTACTGCCGAGAAAATAAAGAATTTGTTTGCTGATTCTTACATGTACACAAAACGAGCAGAAATAAGAGTTGATAGACAGACAAAAGGTTTTTTGGATGAGAAATACCCACAAGAAAGGAGGGACCAGTTTGCATTTGAAGATGTAAGTTTCCAACAAGATGCAGTTCATTTTTTGAGAGAATGTGATAATAATGAGCTTATAGAGGAGTTTTGGAGCTATTTTGAAGAAAATTACGATATAATGGTTGGTAGTGATAGAGAAAAGAGAGGAGCGAAACAAGGTATTCTTGCTGTAAATACTGTTATTGATTTATTAAAAAAGGAAGGCTATGAAGTAGAGTTTCCGACATCTAAACAAGATGCAGTCAAAAAGATAGATTTAATTGCTGAGAAAGATGGAAGTACACTATTCTTACAAATTAAAAGCACTCATAATTCAAAAATTGATATTTTACAGGAAAATGATATCAAGAATAAAATAGAATCTGAGAAGCAAAGAGAAGAACTAAATAGATTTTTTAAAGTCGTAAGTCATAATGACTCTGAAGGGGCAGTTATTAGAGTACCAAATGTTTCAAAATCGGAATATTTAGAATCTAATACGGGCAAAATCGGAGATGAAGGTATTATTTCAAATACAGAATTAAAAAATTTACACTCTCAACTTCCGCTTGACAATTAATTTCTAATCTCCTAAAATTATAACAGCAATGAACACTATCA
>JBDGRI010000016.1:12506-18771 GCA_042218235.1 Candidatus Pacearchaeota archaeon | reverse complement strand
AAAAATACCTAATGGATCAATTCGACATTTCTGAAGAGGATTTAAGATAAATTAATTTTATAAACTCCAAAACTTAATTTTTGACCATGGCCGAAGAAAAATCTAAACTAGAAAAATTAAAAGAACGTTACGAAAAGTTAAGTAATGAATACGGTCTTCCAGAGTTTGATAAGCTCAATCAAGACTTCAGAATAGACCGGCTTTATGAAGTAGAGACAGACTACTTAATCCGAGAAGTTAGAGGTTCTGTATTCAACTTTTTAGAAAACATCCTTAACTTAATCGAAGCAATCCAAAATCCTGTAAGTGCCCCGCTTTACATCCAACATCTCTCAAAGAACATATCCGAGGAAGATATAAAGCAACTAAAAGAAATCCACAAAGAATTAGCCTCACTAAATGTCCGATATTTCTCAACTCTTGTCTATTCAGAAAAAAGAGAAGTAGAAGCAATAAAAACAGCCTCCAAAAAATGGGACGAGCTAAAGCAGGACTTCGAAAGCATAATAAACAACTCAGCAAAAAGCTTCAAAGATTCTTTCAACGAAGAAAAGAAAGAAGGCCGTTTCGGTAGTTTGGCAGGATAAATGCCTTTTCTGTAAAGTGTTATAATAATAAAATTAAATTAGAAAATTTCTAACAAAAACTATCCGTTTTGAGAATCTACTTTATCATCAATGCTTTTGCTTTCAGACTTGTCTTTGATTCCTTTCAAGCCTATGCCCGCCATTGCAGATCCTGCTAGTGAAGAGGCTGCGCCCGTAGCCGATTCTAACCCTGTTAGAGTCATATAAACTCCTTCTTTGAAAGAATCAACTCCATTATTTTGGTAAAAATCTACGGCTTCATTGAAGGCCTTATATGCTTCCTCTCCTCCCAAATAAGCTACTGTTGCTCCTCCAATAGCCATTGCAGTTCCGATTCCATAACTTTGGTAGTCTTTTTCGCCTGTCATTTTCTTCTCATCTTTAACCTCCTTTCAGTTTTTCTAAAGCATGAAAGGTTATTTATTACCTATTAGTAGTAATACTCCCACCTTTATAAATCTTTCGGTAAGTTGTAACTAAAGAATTAAAACAAATTTTGGGTTGCCTAAGCCTATCCCAAAACCCCATAGACCTCTTCCAAACTTATCTCAAACAACGAAACAGGGTTTTTGATTTTCCAGTTTTTCAGGATTTTTGGATGAACTTCTCCTATTTGGCCGATCTTTTTGTCGTCGATTTTTATGTCTGCCACACGACCAGCGATTAAATGAGAAGGGTTTTCTTTTGGCTCTTCAACTTTTACTTCAATTCCAAGCATTCCAAATAAGTATTCCAAAATTTGTTTTATTTCTGTAAAGTCGCCCGGAGAAATTGCGGCTGAAAGGTTCTCTTGCTCAGAAATTCCCGAAGAGTCTTCCGAAAAGACCTTCCCTGTCTCGTATATCTTTTGAGGATACTCGGCATCTATATTCTCAGCCATAATTTTCAACGCAAAATGAGACAAGTCTTTTCTCATAATATTATGCTCTGTCTTCGAAACTTTCAAATTTACAGCATTAGAGCTCGAAGCTTTTGCTTGCTTTTCAGAAACTCCCATGTTCGTAAACTGTTCTTTATTGTTTGTCAAATGATAATTAGAAATTTCCAGCATTTCAAGCCCCGAAAGAATCTCAGAAATTTTTCTCTTAACAACTTGCCTTGGATCTTCCTGCCCAATTCCGTAAACTTCCAAGTCTTCCGGAACAATCTTATCGTAGCCATAGCCTATAGCAACATCCTCAATTAAATCCGATTCACTCAAAACGTCAACTCTCCAAGGAGCAATCTCAACTTTTCCCTTAGAATAATCATGGCCCATTCTTTCCAGATAATTCTTCATTCCTTTTTCATCCAGGTCAAGGCCTAAAATTCTCTTCGCATTTTCGATAGAAACGTTCATGTTCTCTTTTTCAAACAATGGCGTAGTTTTCTTAGGTCCTTTAAGTTTCATAGAATAAATCTCTCCATCCATTTCAGCTAAATTACTAACAACAATATTCAAACACTGGTCGGCAATTTTCTCATCGCTTCCCGAACATTCAATAAAAACATCTGTAGTAGAAGTTTCTACTTTTCCTATTTCATGAGAATTAATTATAGGAGGCATACTCAAAAATTTTCCTTCAGCATCGGTAAAAACAGGGAACTTTGTCTTACCTGAAAGCAAATGCGCATACTCTTTTCCAGTAGAATGCTTTTGCAAAATCTCCAAACCAGACATTTCTCTCTTAGATTCCAATGGCTTGAAATTAATTTTGTCCGGCTCTAAAGCTTTGTACTTAATAGGCAACTTTATTTTCTCTAACGGGTAAATTCCAATTGCAACTCTCTTCCTGTTCCTTCCCAAAGTAGCATGAAGCTTTTCCTGCATATCAACAATTTCCTTAACTCTCTGATCGTCTAATTTCAAATTCTTAACAACAGCACAAGAAGTCCAAGGACGAACGTCTTCAACCGACTTGTCTACAGAAACCTCGTAATTCTTCAAAGGCTTGTTAACTTTGTAAGTCTTAACTCCTCTCCTCTTATCCAAAAACGCAGAAAAACTTCTCCTAAATCCTTGATAAGACAACAAGTCCGGCCTGTTCGGAGCAACTTCTATTTCTATTTCGTTATCGTCAATCCCTTCAAAAGGCGTCCCAAACATCTCTATTTTATGGATCAAGCTATCATTAACCTTACCGAAGTCTCTTTCAAACTTTTTTCTATCAAATTTTATGTTTGCCATTTACGACCTCAAAAACCATTTAGTTTTTCTTAATTGTGATATGTCATTTTTGTATAAATCTCTAATGTCTTGTATTTTGTAATAGTCCATTAAAATTCTGTCTAATCCTGGGCCCCAAGCTAAAACAGGAACATACTCCCCAATAAGCGGTATAACCACTTCCGGCCTTAAAATTCCTGCTCCTCCTAACTCCACCCATTCTTCTCGTTCGGGATGCCATGCATCTATTTCTACACTCGGCTCTGTGTAAGGGAAATAGAAAGGCCTAAACTTAACATTGTCGAAACCCATTTTCCTAAAAAACTGCTTCAAATAACCCAAAAGATGCCTGAAATTTGCATTTTTGTCAACTACAATTCCTTCTGTCTGATTAAACTCAAAACTATGGCTCCAGTCCAAAGTTTCATTCCTAAAGCATTTCCCAATCGCGAAAAATTTTGCCGGAAGGTCGGAGTTTTTCAATTCTGTAAGTTTTTTAGCAGAAAGTGAAGTTGTATGCGTTCTCAAAACAGGTTGCTTTGCCTTTTCCTCACTCCAATCATACTGCCAACCTTTAGACTTGGATTTCTTTCCACAACCATGCTCGTGGGCAGACTTAACTTCTTTAACCAAATCGTCTTTAGGCAATTCAGAATTGTTCTTAGCATCAACGAAAAAAGTATCTTGTAATTCTCTTGCCGGATGGTCTTGAGGCGTAAATAAAGCATCAAAATTCCAGAAAGAACTCTCCACCATGTTACCTGACATTTCTTTGAAGCCCATTTCAGTCCAAACCTTCCGAGCATAATCTGCAGCCTGGTTAACAAAATGCCTTTTTCCTCCCCATGTCGAAGGAACAGAACTAGTAACATCATATCTCCTAAACTTCTTTCCTTTCCAACCGGAATTCTTAATCAAATCAGGAGTAACTTGCTCTATCATTTCTTTGTCGTCCAGCTTTTGGTCCATCAACTGCTTCCCTAAATCCGTAACTTCAATTCCTATTTCAGTCTCTTCACGAGTCTCAATAATATTCTTTCTCTTTTGCAACGGCTTAACCAATTTTTTCAAATCCTCTTCTAAAGACTCATAATCACAAGGCAGTTCTTCCAAAAGTCTTTCCTCGTCTGTCTTTTGAGCTATCTCGGAATTTGTGGCTTCAAGTATTATATTTTTGTTTTCCATATTAATCAGGCCTTTTTTCTTCAAAGTACCAATAGCAGCCTTAAACTCGTCATCCGAAAGCCTGGACTCTTTTTTAGCATCATCCAAAGAAATTTCTCTCTTTTCTTCCAACAAATTCAAAAGTCTTCTCTCCGGAAAACCTTTTTTCAAGTACAATGCTCCATTAACATCCAACTCAATAATTTTCTTTTTATTATAGCTTAATTCTACAGCACCCTTATTTTTCAAATACTCCAAGGCCCTCACAACAGAAGTTTTTTCCAAGTTAGTCTTTTTACAAATTTCTGTAACACCCTCTTCCAAATGAGGAACAACCTTCTTCTCATTAGGACTCAAGGAATCAACAATTTTTTCAATTTCCATTCTCTCACTAAATCAGGCGCTTTTAAAAACAATTTCGGTATCTTTGGTCATCCAAGTAGGCATACCCAAAACCAAACCCAGCGACTTCAAGTCTCTCAACTCACGCTTATTTTTATCTTTCTGAACAACAAACTTCATTTTCAAATTATTTTTATTACAAAGAAAAATGTTCTGCTCCAGCCTAGCCAGTATACGAGGCTTTGCTATTGAGTTCGCCTCGACAATCTCGTCAAGATTTATTCCAATCTTAACTCCTTTCTCCTTAGCAGCTTTAGCCATAACCTGATTAAATCCCGAATTTCTTTGCTTCATATAATCTTTCCTTCCCGCCAGATTAATCAACAAAATATCTATATTCTCTTTCTCAATAACTTTTCTGTTCAACTCGTCATCCTCAGAACTAAAAACAACAGGCTTTTCTTTTGCTTCCCTAATCGATTTACGAGCTTTATTGAAGTCCGAATGTTTGATTATCGCCATTTTATTGTAAAAGAAGCCGTGATTTAAAAAGTTAATATTTATCAGAAGAAATGAGATTTTTTATGTTAACTTCAGAAAAAGATTCCGCGGGGATTTGCCTGCTCGAATCCAATATTTCTATACCCAAAATATTTTCGTCCTTATCTAAGTCAATTACTGTAAAATCATCAATCTTTTTGTTCTTCGCAAATTCTCCTCTCTAAACTTTATATAGATAGCATCCGCTTCTTTATCATAGCTTATTTCCATTTTACCCTCCCCCTAGATTGTATCTTTTATATAATTTAAACCCGTCTTTTCCTAGATTTATATAAATGGCAATGTGCTTTACTTTCCATCTTTTTTCTAAGTCGTATTTTTTTATCTTTGGCCAAAAATTTTTGTATTCTTTTTCTGAGAAGGAATCTACCGTTGAATGAAATGTCCAGTCATTTGGCCCAAAAGGATAACCATACTTTTTTACGTTTTCTAAATTTTCTTCGGGCATATTAGGAAACTCTTTTAATATTGAATTTTCTTGGTCTTTTGTTCTAATTTTGTTCAATTTGTTGACAACATCTTTCTGCAACTTTGAAATTTCAGAGGATTGCTCTAATTTGTATACTACTGTTTTGCTTTTAGAAAGAGGGTCGTAAGGGAAAGTGTGAAGCCATTCAACTTTAGCATAAAAAGGTTCGTGCTTTTTTGCTATCGGAATTATCTTTTTTTCGACTTCTGAAAAACTTTTGTAAGTATTAACAAATAAAGTTATATGCGGATCATGGTTCTCATGTCTCCCGAAAAATTTCTTTTGCTGAACTTATTTCTTATCTTCCTTATATTCTCTTTAACTTCCTTCGGAGGCTCTATTGCAGCAAGTAACGAAATTTTCATTTTCAACCCCTAACAATAGTCCCCGTAAATTTTTCACCTTTCAGAAACTTGTCCAAGTCAGAAGGGTTTTGAATTATGTAAGTCGGTATCTTAGATTTCTTTATAATTTCCGAGGCTGTTTGGTCTAAAACAAAGTGTTGTCCTGGCTTATAGCTTAAATCTCTAGCCTTCTTGTCAAAATCTTTCCAAGTTATTTCTTTAATCAATTTGGCGTTCTTGCTCTTCTTAGGATTTTTATCGTAAAGCCCTTTAACATCAGTCAAGTTAACAAACTCTGCTTTTATCTCTCTGGCGATTTTAGCAGAATCTGAATCTGAAGTCGAATTTTTCCCATATTGCAATGCACCTGTTATAACAATTCCCTCATCTTTAAGCCTTTGTTTTATCTGTCCAACTGAAGTTGGTATGCCTTTCTTAGGCTCTTTACCAAAAAAGTAATTTACGAATTTGGCATTAGAACGCGTCGCTGCAATTCCTGCAAAAGACCAAAGCTTCTTGTTCTTACCGTCTTTTTCCAAAGCAGAAATATACTTTCTAGCAAGGCTTCCCCCTCCACAAACAATCACAAAATCATACTTCCTCTTATGCTTTTTAACTACCTCTCTTATTTTAGAAAGATACGAATAATTAA
>JBDGRI010000016.1:0-12406 GCA_042218235.1 Candidatus Pacearchaeota archaeon | reverse complement strand
AAAGAAGCATCCGAAAAACATCATGAGTACGAACAAAATTTTCTTAATGACGAAGTAGACCAAAATTGGGCTGCTTGGTATGCAGCCTATATTCTAGGAAAGTCCAAAGAACTGAAAAACAAAATTAATCCCTCAAAACTTACAGCCTATTTGGAAGAAGTTGCTTCGCGTTTTAAAGGCGAAAACTGGGCAGAAAGATATGCAGATTTTGTTTTTGAGAAAATTGCCTAATCAACAGTAAACAGTCTATTGTTAGAAACATTGAAGATATTTAGTCTCGCACCAGAGTCAAGCCAACCATGAGCATAATTCAAAGCCCCAAAGGCATTAACATAATCTTCATTAGAGAAAAAATGTTTAGCATCTGAAATGTAATTCTCAACCATTTCTAAAATTTCTTTTGCTTCTGATTTCCTGTCCGAATTAACGTTCTCTTTAGCCTCACCGAGAGCTTCCGAAGTAATCTCAAAGTACTTATCTATCTTCCCTTCTGTTATTTCATTTTCCATTTTAACTTCATAAAAAGGTGGACCGTTTAAGAAAGTAATGGCTTATGCGGGGAAAGACGATCTTAGGGAAACAGCGTTTCCATAGTTTTCCATCTTACTTGGGGGGCATCAAATTTCCTGAACCTTTATTTGAGTTATCTTGTCCCGATGAAGAACCTGGCATTAAACTCGATGGCGACTTTTTAGGTCCTGGTGACTTAGGCATAGCATTTCCTTGAGGTCCTTGAGGCTTTTTTGGAGGCATTTTCTTTATAATGAATCTTTTATTTCCTTCGCCTTCGGGTTTAATCACGGTCATCTGGAACTTGCCCAAAATCATCTGAGTATTTCCTTGCTCAACAGGTATTCCTGCCTTGTCAGAAAATGTATATATAATTTCGTCTATTTCCTCCTGGGAAAGCTGTATGTTTGTAGGCTTTTCTCCCATCTTCCCTTTAACAGTAACTTTTTGATTAGGACCATGGCATTCAATAACTTTCACAGCAGAATCTTTCAAAAGAGGATTTAATTTGCCTAAGTCCAAATCTATGTTTTTATTGTCAGGCTTTAGGTGGGAAAACTGAGCGGGAAGTTTTGGTTCTGGGGCATTCAAAACTTCTTTCTTTTGTTGCTGCGTTTGTTGAGGGCTAGGCCTATTTCCCCTTTGTCCTTGTTTTGGAGAAGGTTTTTTAGGAGCAGCCTCCCTGTCAATTTCTTTCAAACTATTTCTGTCAAGCTTTTGGTTTTTTTTCTCGGTTTCTTCGTTTTTGTTTTCAGCTTGACTAGAATCTTTTTCGTCTGGATCAGGTACATAAAGTTCCTCTTCAGATTGATTTTTTTCTTGTTTCCTTTCTTCTTCAAGTTTTTTAAGATAAGTCTCTGGAGAGGAGTATAAAACTAAACGTCTTGTTAATTCTAGAAGTACAAGTGTTCTTTCTTCATCGGAAATGTCGCTCAACATTTTAGAAATCTTCGAACTGAGATTTTTTGTATTGTTCGTTATCTTGTTCTTGTTTTGCCGGACCTCCCTGGACCTGTGGCGGTTCAGGAGGAGCTTCTGGACTTGGAGGAGATTTTACTACATCAGAACTCCTCTGGGGTCCAGATGGTTGGTCTTGAGGTCCTTGCGGAGCAGGAGGTTGAGCAGCTGTTGGGCTTTGTTGTCCTGCTGGTTGTGGAGGGTTTCCTCCTTGGTCTGGAGAAACTGGCTGTCCTCCTTGAGGCCCTTGATTAGGCTGAGGCCCTGTTGGAGAAGGTCCTTGGCCCTTAGATGGAGGAGGGCCCATAGATGCTTGGCCTTGTTGTGGATTAGGTGGTTGAGGCGGTCCGGTAGGAGCTTGATCAGGTCCTGGAGGTTGTCCTGAAGGTCTCATTAGTTTTTTCTTAGGCCCCATCGGCTTCCCTGGATGCTCTTCTTCATCTTCAAGCCTCTCATGTGTTAGTGTAATTCCTCTAGCTATTGTTCTATTCTGATCAGCTAACTCTTCAAGCCTTTGCATGATCTTGTCCTGGTCAACTTGCTTAGGGAAGTTAATTTCTTTCTTAGAAATCGACTCAGCTGAGGCTTCAAACAAATCCAACAGTTTTGTTATTTTATGATTCAAGTCCTCGAACTTATGAGACATGTTTGCCATAATGTTTTGTAATGAAACAAAGTTTTCAACCAGTCTTTTTTGCAACTCTTCGTTTTGCTTTTGAGATTTTCTTGAGGAGGAACTTTTCTTTTTAGCGGATTTTTTCTTAGAACTTAACTTTTTCTTTGCAGTTTTCTTCTTGCTAGAAGTTTTCTTTTTAGAGGATTGTTTTTTCTTAGCGGTCTTTTTGCTAGAACTAGTTTTCTTTTTTGTACCACTGGAACTTTCGGGCTCCGATGAACTGCTTGAAGGAGATTTTTTTCGTTTAACTGTTCGAGTAGTTACCTCTTCTTCAACTTCATTTTCATCCTCTTTTGCCATATTACATATAGTAAATTTTTCTTTATAAATTTATTCAAGTTTTACGTTTTTTCTTATTTCTCCTTATTAAATATGCCAACAGCGAGATTACGACTATAGCAACAATAACTAAAACCCATATGAATTTAGATTGTACATTTTCTATATAGTTTGTTTTTTCATTTTCCTTACACTGTTTAGTACATGGGCTCCCACAATCAACACCCTCTTCTCCCTGGTTTTGGATACCGTCACTACAACTTGCACATTTTTCACAAGGGCCTCCGCAATCAAGCAAGACTTCACATGAACCCGAATGACAATTTTTCACACCATCGGAGCATGTGGCCTTAACACCATAATTACAAGATCTGGTTGTTTCGGGTTTATTATTTGTAGTATCACAATTATTAACATCAATACAATTTCTTTCCATGTAACCACAACTATTATCCGAGATTCCATCTTTTTCACATTTCTCTAGCTTATCATTCTGATTGGCCTTTTTGCAAGAACTCCACTCTTTGCATGCCCACTTCTCAATACACTGTTCTTTACTCTGGTTATTAAGAACTTCATTGGAAGCGCCCCCACTAGAACCTCCGCCAGAGGAAGACCCTGAAGAACTTTCTGTTTGGCATTCATTTTCTGGAACTTCAATCTCCCAAATCAATTGGTCCTCTGCTCTTCCGTCAGAAGCTTTTGCTATAACAGTATAATTTCCGGGATCCTTGCAATTAAATCTATAACTAAAGTTCTTTCCTTCTCCCCGATCTTCAGTTCCTTCGGAATCATTAACTTCCCAAGTAACATTGGAAGAATTGCTCTCCGAACTCCTAGTCTGTACCGAAAATTCCATTGATTCTGTGCCTACTGTTTGTTCTTTGTCCTTAGGGTAGAAGTCAGATATGTAAAACCACAAGAAATACCTGGAATCGGGTTCAGTTATAAAAATAGTGAAGTTATTACAGTCTGATTTAGGCCCGCCATCTTCATTACATTGGCTTATGTTTTGATGAGGATTATCTAATCCAGAATCTTCAGCACAAATTCTCACCTCGTGGTTACCTACGTTAGATGTATTTGACGCAGTATAGTTTATTTCTCCGGAATCATTAATTTCGAATAATGTACTATTTGAAAAGGATGCATTAAAACTTATTTCATTTAGATTACTCTCTCTATCATTAACATTAACAGTTTTTGTTAGTGTGTCATTAGGTGTTCCTATAACTAGTCTCTTACTTTCGATGTTTTCAATGTCCGGATCATCATTCAGATCTATTACACTTATATTAATGTCTTGATTATCTGCACAACATGTTGAGTTGTGGTTGTCGGTTACCGAAACTGTATATGTGTAGTTTCCTACATGGTCTTGTCCCAATTCTCCTGAAAATACTTCAAAATTATTTACCTTGTCTCCACCAAAAACATATAACGGGGAGGTGAAGAATGGGCCTACAGGATTAATGGAAGGCTGTATTGGATCTTCATCAAGATCCTTGACATCAAAATCATGAGAATAATCTCGGTTCTCACATGCATATTGAGTGGTTGAAAGATTTTTTATTGTTGGGGCCGAATTTGGAACGGAGACATTGTAGATTACACTCTCATTTCCTACATTTCCTTCAGTCGAATTAGCAAAAACCGTTAGTTTATTTTTGTGCCTTACAGCTTCAAATGTAGTATTGGGTACAAAAGAAACCTTTTCTTTTTCAATTTCGTCGTATTTCAAATCCTCTAAACTAAACCACCAGTTACTTATTTGTCTGTCTGCTGTAACATTTAGTGAAATATTTTTTTCTTTACCTATTTCAAAATTGTATGTCTTGTTTTCGGGACTGGTTATATTTATTTCTGGGTTTTGTGAGATTATTGAGAAAGCCACTTGTCCTGTGGTAGAACCTCCTATCGCCTTACCACTAAATTCTAAAGAATCTTCTGTAAGAAAAAGAGAAACAGTTATAACTAAAGTAATTATAAGCAACAAGTAGGCATATTTTTTCATAAAAAAGTATTTCTTTCATTATATAAAAAAGTGTTGTTTCAAAACTCTTAAAAATTACCTTATGTGTTAAAGTATTGAAAGTCAAGTGGTTGACACCGGGACTTTGACATTAGATTGTCAGGAGGTCATTATATGAGTTCCGAGTCCCGAGGAAGGTCCGCCCACCCTGGGCATTGTCGAGCCTTTGTAAAAAGGAGCCATCTCCGAAATGGGGGCTGCCGCGAGGCAGAGCTCTGCTACAGAAACGACACAGCCTTTCCCTAGCAATGAATCATGCGAGGAGCTTAAGGAAGGGATTTGATGAAACGAGTATCTTGGCTGGTGCAAGTCATTAAGACGCTTAGTCGAATGTCAACACTTTCCGCCCGTCCTCCGGGAAACGGGGAAAGACAAAAGGCGGCCTATCTTGACTTTCTGAACATGCTGAAGAAAGGCATGGTAGGCTGAAATCTCAAAGAGATCTTTCTAAGCCTATCTTGACTTTCCTTTTTGACTTTTTCCATAGCATTTAAAAAATACAATTAACTATTAAGTTCTGCAGTGGGAGTGTAGCTCAGCGGGAGAGCACATGACTGAAGATCATGGAGTCCCCGGTTCAAATCCGGGCACTCCCATTTAGGATTTGAATAAAGAAAAAAAAATTTATAAATAACCAATAATTAAATTGTATTAAAAAGAGGTTAAAATGGCAGCATCAAAATCTAAAACAAAAGAAAGTCATCCTTTGACAAGTTACACTCTAGGTGTTCTTAGTGTGGCTACTTCTTTCTCCCTTTCTCCTTTAGGACTGGTTTTAGGAATAATCGGTCTGGTAAAAAACAAGAACAAAGGGATAGAACACGAACATACTTCTAAAGTATTAAACATCACAGGAATTGTTCTAGGAGCAATAGGAACAGCCCTCTTTATTATCAGTTTAATCGGAGCTGCCGGAGCTTTAACAGGTCAAGCAGTAACCCAACCGCCTTCCGGATTATAATAATATAAAATGCTAGCTCAAAAATCTAACAAGAAAGGTGCAATGGAGATGTCCGTCGGGACAATTGTTACTATTGTTCTTTTGATGAGTGTTTTGGTTCTAGGGATTTTCTTGGTACAAAAGATATTCTCGACAGGCACTAGTGCTATTGACAATGTCGATTCTCAGGTTAAAAGTCAAATTAATAAGCTTTTCTCTGATGGAGATCAGCCTCTGGTAATATTGCCGCCATCAAAAAGAGTAAGTATACAAAAAGGTCAGACTCCTCCAGCTGGATTTGCATTTTCTATGAAAAATCCAAGTAATTCGAAAGCACAAACATTCAATTATGAAACAACTATATCCGATTTAGGAAAGTGTAAGCAGGCTGGTTTGACTAAAGACGAAATTAATGGATGGATCCTTGGCAAGAGTGGCTCAAAAGAACTTGGGCCATCACAAAAGATGAACGGGGGAAGGACAGTGACTTTCTCTGTGCCAGAAAACGCTCCGGAATGTACTTTTGAGGTCAAGTTCAAAGTAACTCCTTCTAAAACAACAGATTTCTATAGTAAATTTATAAAAATAAGTATTACTTCAGGCGGACTTTTCTAGATAAATTTTTATAGCCAATTCTTTTTAACTAGCTATGGCATTAAAATTACAAAATACTTTAACGAGAGAAAAAGAGGAATTCAGGCCCTTTGATTCTGAAGGGAAAAAAGTTGGTTTTTATGGCTGCGGGCCAACGGTCTATTGGTTTCAACACATTGGGAACATGAGGCGTTATGTTTTTGAAGACATTCTTTACAGAACTTTAGTTTTCAATGGCTATGAAGTTGAACATGTAATTAACGTAACTGACGTGGGACACTTAACAAGCGATGAAGATACAGGCGAAGACAAAGTCGAAAAAGCAGCAAAAAAAGAAGGACGAACCGCAAAAGAGATAGCAGACCATTACTTCAACGCTTTCAAAGAAGATTTAGAAAAGCTAAACGTAAAAGAGCCTGACAAATGGCCTCGAGCTTCAGAACACATTCAAGACCAAATAGACATGATTAAAACTTTAGAGGAAAAAGAATACACTTATCAAACTTCCGACGGAGTTTACTTTGACACCTCAAAACTTGAAGATTACGGAAAAATGGCTAACCTCAATGCCGAAGAGCTGGAAGGCGGTAAAAGAGTCGACATAGGAGAAAAACGAAACAAGACAGACTTTGCCTTATGGAAATTCTCTGAAAAACCAGGAGAAAGAATGCAGGAATGGGAATCGCCTTGGGGAATCGGCTATCCTGGCTGGCACATAGAATGCTCTGTAATGTCCTCAAAATACCTCGGAAAACAATTCGATATTCACACAGGCGGAATGGACCACATCCAAGTCCATCACACAAACGAAATAGCACAATCCGAAGCTACTTACGACATAAAACCATGGGTAAGTTATTGGCTACACTCAGGATTCATGAACTTCGAAGGCGAAAAAATCTCAAAATCAACCGGAGGACTTTACACTCTAAGTGATTTATCAGAAAAAGGCTACGACCCTATGGAATACAGATATTTGGCATTAATGACACACTATCGAAAACCATTAGTCTTTAGTTTCCAAAATCTCAACGATGCAAAAAATGCCTATAAAAGACTCAAAAGAAGAATCCACGAATTTCAAGGTGATGAAAAAACAAACCAAGAATACCTAGAAAAGTTCACTGAAGCAGTCAACGACGACTTAAACATTCCCGAAGCCTTACAAGTTCTATGGAAATTAGTCCGTGACGAAAACGCTGAGGGAAAATTAAAAACGATTGAAAAAATGGATGAAGTCCTAGGATTAAACTTATTGGAACCTTTAGACGAACAAGCCGAAATCCCGGAACAAATCCAGAAACTCGTCGAATTAAGAGAAAAAGCGAGAAAAGAAAAAGACTTTGAAAAAGCAGACAAAATCCGCGACGAAGTAAAAGCCCAAGGCTACACAATCGAAGACTCAAAAGAAGGCCCTATTGTTAAGGAGGATAAAGAATAAAAAGCTCTCTTATTTAAACTCAATATGGAAATAAAAGAATTAATAGAACACGCAATAAAAGAGCAGTGGGAAATTGTCGAAAAAGAAATCCCGAAAGTAGCAAGCGATTACCGTTACTTAGATTGGGCTAAAAAATTAGGAATCCAAGACGAGGATTACAGGGTCAGAGACTTGGCCGCCAGCATTTTCGAACATGCACAATTAAGAGAAGAAGACCTAAATGAAGTCGAAATCCAGCTTTTCGCAAGACTACAAGCAGAAACTTCTCCTGCAGTAAGATGCAGAGCGGCTTTTGCATTGGCATCACAAAATTTCCAAAAAAACCAAACCGAAATCAAAGAAGTTCTTAACGAAGCTACAAAAGAACCCCATTTCAAAGACAGGGCTGAAGGTTATTTAGAAACTTTTAACGAATAATATTTAAAACAATCTTTCCTTTACCTTCCCATGGAAACGAGTTATAGAAAAAGTGTTTTCTTTGTTGTTTACAAAAAAAATAAGCAAGGCAATTTCAACTATCTCGTCCTAAAAAGGTCTTTACACTGGACAGGGTGGGAATTCCCAAAAGGTGGCGTCGAGCAAAATGAGTCCGAATTAGAGGCCGTAAAAAGAGAAGTCAAAGAAGAAACAGGTCAAGAACCCCACAATATTCAAAATCACTACCATGAAGGAAAATATGAATATACAAAAGATTTTGAGGGCCGGGACTACTTTGGACAAAAATTCTCTCTTTATTCAGTCGAAATCTCCTCAAAAGACGTAAAAATTGACGAAACAGAACACTCAAAATATTTATTGTTGGCTTTTGATGAAGCTTACAAAAAACTAACTTGGCCAAATCAGAAAAAATCTTTGGAAATTGTGGACTCCAAATTAAAAGAACAAATGGCTTTCAGAAAGTTCCAGACTTCTAACAGAATTTTGGTATTGTCCGGAAAAGACCGAGAAAACAACGAAAAACTAGTAAATCAAATTCATCCAGAAGAACACGTCTTCCACACGGAAAAACCCGGAAGCCCTTTCGTAAACATAAAAACTCCTGAAGTTTCTGAAAAAGACATACAAGAAACAGCAACCTTTTGTGCAGCAAAAAGCCAAGACTGGCGAGATTCAAAATCCGACGTCAAAGTCAGCCACTTCAAAGGAAAGGACATTTACAAAGAAAAAAATATGAAAACAGGAACTTTCGGCATAAACAACAAGGAAGAAATCTTAATAAAAAAGAAAGACATCGAAGAAATGGAGGAAAAAATAGAATGACCGTAAAAACTGTACAACTAGGGAAGAATGGAGTTACAGAAGGATTTTTGGAGCTATTAATGAATCATTTTGCCAACACGAACAATGTAAAGGTTAATGTTCTGAAGAGCTGTTGCAGGGACAAACAAGAGCTAAGAGAAATAAAAGACCAAATTCTCGAAATGCTTGGTAAGAAATACACAGCAAGGACAGTAGGATACACAATCGCTTTAAAAAAACACGACAAAGAAACTAGGTAGATTTTTGAGAATCACTGAGCGTTACCGTGCTTTTCTTTAGCGCTTTTCTTAACACTAGTCTTTCTCTCAAAAAGCTCAGCAGTAGAATTAGCTATCTCGAATTCTTCTCTTTCAGGATGGTCTTTATGAAGCAACTTTGAGTTTTCCTCGTACCATTCTGTCGGAGTCATTAAGAAAATTTGTCTGGTCAAATTGTCGTACTTTTTCTCCATTTCAAGCATATCCTCCACATTGGCATAAACATAAACAATCTCCGAAATCGACCTTAAAAGATAAACTTCGTCTTTTTTAGTACCGTAAAGCCCAATATCTTTACCTTCAACAACTGGAGCATAATTAGTCATAGAACTGTTAGCATCTTCTTCAACTAAGCCGGCTCCTACTTCTTGAGAAATCTCTTCTACAAGACCCATTAAAACCTCTATAATATATTCAGCATCCAAAGGTCTTACAAATCCTCTCAAACCTAAATAAACATTAATGCACTCAGTAAAGTCTCTAAATTTGTATTCTATTATCTCTAAACCAGCCTCTTTACCATACTTTTTAACTAGTTCTCTTGCTCTAACAATCTCTTTAGGCGTAACCGAAATACCAAAGTTCAGCCCTATTGATTTTTTCTCAGAAATGTCGTTTTCCATCTGCCAACTAATTTTCAATTACTTTTAAACTTTTCTTAAGAGACTTTAAGGGAGGAGGCAGAACATGTCTACCTCCCCCGTTAGCTGGTACTCAAAAATAGATGATTCGCTTTTTTATTGTTTTGGGTAGCGTTAGGCGAAAAGAAAATGTTGGCCTTTCACAATAAAATAACAGCTTCTAGCTTCTAAAGAGCCAAGGTTTTAAACATCAACAACATGAAAATGCGGACCGTTTATGGAAAGAGCCAAAACAAGTTTGACCACTATTTCGCTTTTCTTCTAGAAAATCAAAATAAACGATGTTTTTCCACACAACAAGGTTTAACAGCCAACAACATGAAAAGGCGGACCGTTTACGGAAAAACGATGTTTTTCCATCGGGTGTAATTCAAAAATGGTTCTTAAACCTTTTAAAAGATCCTTGGTTATATCTAACAATGTACAATCAATTAATGGAACTATTTTCAGAACACGCAAGTTTAATTTACATAGTCTTCGGCTTCGGAGGGATAGGAGTTCTAGTCTTCCTAATAGCCTCCATAGGAGGACATCTCAAACACATCTTGAAAACCAAATAATTTAAAAACCCTTCTTGTTCTAACACCTTAGGTTAATTGTCGGATTAAGCCGACTTTCCTAGTTCCGAGAGGAACGCCTAAAAATAAGTAATAAAATGGAATCGAACCCAGTATTTGAACTTAATGCACACGAATATAACGAAAAGCTAGCTGAAGCCTTAAAACAATACCCTTCTTTAGAACAACCTGAATGGATAAGCTTCGTTAAATCGACTCCCGCAAACGAAAGACCTATCCAAGACCCGGACTTCTGGTATAAAAGAACTGCCAGCATTTTAAGACAAATTTATAAAAACGGCTCTATCGGAGTAAACAAACTAAAAACTCATTACGGCGACCGAAAAAGACGAGGAGCAAGACCGGAAACTTACAAGCGTGGAGCAGGAAAGATAATCAGAAAAATTCTACAACAAACAGACGAAGCAGGCTTAACTGAAACAACCCAGGGAGTTAAAGGTTCAAAAACAAAAAATCCTGGAAGACGTCTAACTCACAAAGGCAAACAACTAATGGAAAGCATTAAGTAAGATGGTAAAGAAACCAAAACAAAGAGATAGGAAAAGGGAAAGAAAAACTAAGCTAGCTAAAGCTAATAAGCATACTCGATGGGCTCCGATTTGGGTTATGCCTAAAAAATTCGGACAAGGAAAAAGGATTCATCCTTCAGCTATAACTCGACATAGGAGGTCATGGAGACAAACAAAGCTTCATGTTAAACCAAGAAAAGAAGATAAAAGATATCTAGGATAACCACAATGAAATTCAAATTAAATAAACAAAGTGCAATTTTTCCCCGGCGGCGGTAGGCGGTCAGAAAAAGGACGACCTTAGGTCTAGGAACGAGTTCCAACCTATTCCGCTTTTTGCGGAGAAAAATCGAAATAGGGAAAAAGGCGTTTTTCCATAGAATGGCAGAAAACCAAAAAGAACAACCAAAAATAGAGCTTGAAAGAGAATATATAGTCCCTTTGAAAGAAAAATTAAGAGTAGCATCGAGAGTAAAGAAAACTCCTAAAGCAGTTAAAACTCTAAAAGAATTCTTAGCAAAACATATGAAAATCCGTGACAGGGACTTAACTAAAGTCAGAATCGACCCTTACTTAAACGAGTACCTCTGGGACAGAAGCATCCGAAATCCTCCTAAAAAAGTTAAAGTTAAAGCAACCAAAGATTCCCAAGGAATTGTAAGAGCGGAACTTGTAGACTACCCAGCAAAATTAAGATACAAGAAAATGAGAAACGACAAGAAATTCAATGAAGCTCAACAAGCCGCTCAAAAACAACAAGCTTCACAAGCACAAGCGTCCCAAGGACAACAAACCGGGCAAGACCAATCTTCTCAAGAGCAAGAAGGCCAACAATCAACCGAGGGGCAAACTCAAACAGAACAAAAATCGACTGAAACACAAAAGTCTGAAGAAAAGCCTCAGGAAGAAACTTCAACAAAGAAGGAAGCTTCCGAAGAAAAACCAGAAGAGACTAAAGAAAGCGAGTCATCTAAAAATAATGGAGGCGATTCAACTAAAAAGTCTACAACCAAAAAGTCTTCTACAAAGAAATCTTCTACGAAAAAAGCTTCACTAAAAAAGACTACCAAAAAATCAACCAAAAAGTCTTCTGAATAATTAATTATTTCAAAACCTTACCGGTCTCTTTATACCAGAGATACAAATCCAACTCTCCAAGATTCAAACCAGTTTTATCGGAAATTTGTTCAAGAACTTTTTCAATTTCTCCATATCTTTTAGGCGTTAAAGTTTTGGGTTTTTCAATCAAACCTTCTCTAGCAAGATAGTCTATAATATGGAAATCCAAAATAGCAATATTCTTGTAGCCAATATTTCTCAAGAAATGCGAAGCTTCTTTCATCCCAATTCCCTTAATGTTTCTAACTATCCAATCACGAGCTTCTCTGTCACTCTCTAAAGAATCCAAAGTATCTTTTATGCTATTAGCATGGTTCTCTCGAGCGTGGACAACAAACTTCGACCTCATGTTAGGAAATCTGTGACTTAACTCTTGAAGCCTTTTAGCCAAATCCTCCTGAGACAATTTCAAAAAATCATCTCCTAGAGTCTGTTGGATTCTCATTCCTCCCTCTGCAGAAAAATTAGCAGTCATAAAACAAAAACACAATTCCTTAAACACTTCTCGATTCTCCATCCTACCAACTTCCTCAAACTCCTTCATCCGCCTGTCTATAACATCTTTAACCTCTTTTTGCTTAAGCTCTTCAATCGTGTCAAGGATGTTTTGCAT
>JBDGRI010000015.1:0-1912 GCA_042218235.1 Candidatus Pacearchaeota archaeon | reverse complement strand
ATGATGAAGTTATTTTAATAATAAAAAACTTGCCTTAATTAGGCAAGCTTAAGTAGTTCGAATCCAGGTTGCTCCCTTTGTTGGACCAAGTTCGAACTGTTTTGGTGAAAGAAAATAAAAAATTAGTAAATTTTTGTACTTAAAGTTAAAGTTGATCAAGCTCCTCTGGCTTCTCTCGACCAAACCCACCTAGATCCCCAGGATATTCTTTTATTCTTTGTTTAACTTCAGAAATCCATTCTTCACTAGTCGAAGGGGATCCAATATCTATTGAATCTTTTACTTTTAAATAAAGTGACAAACAAGTTGCTTTCTTTTTTAAGTCTGCTTTTTCCTCTTTAAGTTTATCTAGATCTGAAGAGGTTAATTTTCCAACTTCTAGATTACTTGGCATACTTTCAAAAGCGGAATTAGTAATATTTGTGCTAGATTCAATCATCTCTATAAGTTCGTAAGCAATATTAGAATTTGGCTCTTCTGCATAAGTAATATTTTTAGATATAGATATTGAATCCTTCTTTGAGTACCGAGTCGTTGAAAACAGATAAGCATCAGAAATTTGTTTTGTTATTTCAGCACCAATATCATCATCATGTTTTTTAATTACATTCTTAAACTCTTCACTATCATAGATATCAATTAAATCTAAACCCATATTTATTGCTTTTCTAGGGGTGGCCTTCCTACTATTGCCACTAGAAACTACAGAAACTCCCTGCGCTACATTTGAGAAAACATTTTCACTATATACATCTCTGTTTTTTTCAGCAAGATCAATAAAAGATTTGAACACTTCATTATTATTATCTACTTCTGGTTGTTTTACAGTAGTAGAAACGTTTACAAAAGACACAATTGCATTTGCAGTACCATATTCTGATTTTATTTTTTCAAAAGTTTCACTATCGTAGAAATCGAACAACTCTCTTAAGACTGTAAATGTTTCATCTTTTCCTCGTTGCCCCAAAGGTTGAATTATCTTTTCTAACTCTTCATAAGTAAGCTGATTACTATCAAAAAGATCAATCCAATCTTCTATCAATTCTGTATAATTATCTTCAGTGCCTACTGAATGTTTAAATTCACTCCCACCAAGTAGATTTTGAGTTAAAAAACAACTTTGGGTCATCATTCTGCGACCAACTGAAAGTTGCCTAGTAGCTATTTCACTTTCCTTTGCTAAACTATCGTCGCTTACTAAGTAGTTGATCAGTTTTTCACTAATACTAGCTTTGCTGCTTTCAGCAATCTCTTCAATCATATCTATATTGGTAGGATAAGGAATTTGCTTACCTGTAACCATTTCAGCTTTGCTATACATATCGGTCATATCTTGAAACTCCTCACTATCAAATAACTCAATAAATTCCTTTATTTCTTCTGGATCGTCAACTTCCGATGAAAATTCTTCAATTTTTCTTGCAATAACCTTAGATATTTCCATCTCTTCTACTTCAAATTCATTTTCAATAAATAGCTGTCTTACTTTTTCAGCTAGCTCTTCATTGGCTTCTTTTCTTACTTCATCTATAACTTTCTCAATCTTTTGAAGAGTTTTTCCACTATAATTCTCTTCAAGTGTATTGTTTTGTGTTTCTTTTGCATCTGTATCCTCATCCAGACTTGATGGAGTTGAAGGTCCTCCAGGCTCCCCGTTTCCTTCTGGCATTATTTTTCTTGTTAATTATTATATCAGTATTTTTATTTTATATTTTTGCTCAGTAAAAATCAAACTGGGTTATTAAAGTAAAGGTGTTTATCTAAACTCAATTACTCTATACCTTACTAATTCTGTGGGAAATTTCGATTTCTTGCTGATCAAATTCGAAAGGGTGTATATGAAGAAAATCCAAACTTGCTCGGGAGCCTGGATTCGAACCAGGATTTCCAGGACCAAAACCTGACGTCCTAC
>JBDGRI010000014.1:0-11965 GCA_042218235.1 Candidatus Pacearchaeota archaeon | reverse complement strand
CTGCCCTTCCTTAAAGACCTTTGAAGATTAACGGACCAATCAACGGCTTCTTTTTCCTCTTCCAAACTCTTTATAATTCTACTAACCAGGCTGGACCAATCAAAGCCTTCACTCTCAACTTTCTTCCTGATTTCGTCTGGAACTTCTATTTTTGCCATACTTAAAAGAAATAACTCAATTTTTTATATCTTTCTACAAAACCAAAGGAACCATAACAAAAACTACTTACCTTTATAAGCGTTCTTTCTATGACGGATTGCCCTAACATAAAGCAAATCTTCTTCAGGATAGTAGTCGACAAACAACCTATAATTGCCAATTCTTATCTTATAAAAATCTCTTCCCACAAGAGTTTCAAGATATCTCCTTACATCCTTCTTGACCTCTTTTGTTTTCTCAAAAATTCTAGAAGAAATTTCATTAGGCAACTTCCTAAGAAATTTTCTCGCTTTCTTATCCCACTTAATAGAAGTCATTTTCCGAACTCTTTTTCCATATCTTCTTCAGAAACAAAATCTTCTTCGGGAGAGTTTCGGGAATCTTCGACATCCTGCACAACACTTTCGTCCAACTCCAAATAAGGCTCCTCTATAATCTCCTTAACTTCTTTCAACTCATTCCTAAGAGAACGAATATTCCTATTTATCTCCTCCAAACTTTCTTGTTCCATAAAACAAATAAAAAAACAACAATTAATAAAATTTTCTACAAAGCCGAAGGAACCATTCCTCCAAAAAGATATGCAAATGCAAAAGTCCCTAGGATTAAAAACTAAAGGATCACCATGCCAAGGCCCCTACTCTACCTTCCTCATAAAAACCTTTCAAGAAATTTTCGTCAATAACCGTGTTGGATAAACCTAGCTCAACAGGATAGCTTCCATCAGCACGGCCATGGACATTTCTAACAGAAAGATAGTTGTCTTTTGAATGTTCTTTTTCAACTTCTTCCTTTATTGGAACGTAATTTCCTTCTTCAGCTTCTTGACAGGCCTTGTGCAAACGCTCCATACGTTTATAAAAATCACTCGAAGTCATGTTGGAAACTTTTGACATCGAATACTTTCTACTATAGTTAAAATCTGCTTCTCCTTGGGAATATGAATTAGATTTGCCTATAAACGCTATTCCGGGCCCATAAAATACCGGCTTTACAGAACCATTTTCATTCTCAAAGGCAAACCTTTCAATTTCATAATGATAAGATGCAGGAAGGAAATCCTGTCCCTCAGAAGTTCTAACTGCTAAGTTATTAGCTAGATTAATCTGCTTAGTAAAACCACTCTCATCATAAACACCCTCGCAACCAGTAGAATCCTTCCTGCCCCAAACATCTTCTAACCACTGATAAGATGAAGCAGGATCTTCAGAAATATAAATCATGGCTTTTCTGCCGTTTTCAAAAAATTGCTCTTTAACTTGAGGCTCTTGGTCTTCTTGAAAAGATGCCTTCTTCTCAATTCCAGATGCATTACCACCTGAAAAAACATTGCTAGTCAAAACGCTTAGTCCAGTCAAGCCCAAAACCGCCAAACTTTTCCGCCACTAATTCATCGTACTTAGCTTAAAGAATCAGAATTTAAAAAGATTTTTACATTCTAGAACAAAATTTTGAATCACTTTGCATCCGCATCTCCCTCGTAAATCTTATTGGATTCTGTGTCATTATTGTTGTTTCCTTTAGGTGTACCATCTTGATTCAATTTCTTGAAAGTTTCCGTAATTATCTCGCTGCCAGCCTTAGAATTATCTCCAGCAATGCTTGGAGTAACTCCACAATCACCTAACATTCTGGCTCTTTTTTGCAAGGAATTAAGCCATTGTTTGTGGGTGTGGTAAATATGACTTCTACGTTTAGCTAAATCATTCTGGTTTCCTCTCTGAGCAAATGTTCCAGAACACTTAACAGTGTTTTTATTAGACTCTTTACCTGTTTTGGCTTTAGTATACTTGTTTGAACCTCCAGCATCAGACCTACAGAAATAACCTTCCCTACTAGTTACGTAATTAGCATTCGATATTTTAGCGGTGCCAACTTCATAATCTTCCATGACACTAGGGCTGTAGTAAGAATCAGAACCTTTCTTACCATATTCAGGGATTGCATAGCATCCATTAACGCACTGGTCAATTTTCTTCTTTCTTCCCCATCCAGGGAAATTATCTCTGTCCTGCCCGATTAGTCCTGTCTCGAAAATTGCATTCTCCTTGACGCTTGCCTGAGAACAGATATCTTGAGCTTCTGAATCATTTTTCCAGAAATCAAAACCCGGAGGGAAGAGCGGTACGCAAGAACCTTGCCTATTTTCATCAATTCTTTTACCGGGAACTCCTTCACTTTTCTCTACAGGCCCGGAACCATCGAATCTATAACCTTCAACCCACTTACATTCAGTGCCTTCAGCCTCACATTCAGACCTAGTACCAATACCCGAACATTGCCTCCACTCATTAACAACGCATTGGGCTGTACTAAAGTTACCATTAACAGTTGTTTGCCTACAAACCTCATTCCTATAAGCTGCACATGCAGTCTTAATCACATTTCCTTCCCAACACTTCAACTGATAATAACGGCTTCCAGGAATATTGTATTTCTCGGGATTAGCTATCTTGCTTCTAATAGCATCAGTCATATTGCCTGCAGCCGGAATACCCGGATAAGTTCCTTTAGACTGCGCACACCAAGACTCCCCATGTTGGAAATACTTCTTCCCTTTATCATCGTTTTTATTAACATCATAATAACAGCCTAAATCAGCGCAAACATTATTCCCGTATTCTGGGGCATCGTTAGGCATACCTTGGCTTCCTGAAGAATATTCTTTACAAATGGTTCCAGCCTGATAATCACAGTTACCAAATGAACTTGAAGGTTGGGTGACTGTTTGATTAGGTTCCTGAACAAAAGTCCAATAGTCTCTCATTTCCTGAGTCCATTGATTGTCGTTTTCAGAATACATATCCTCATCATAGACATTAGCCAAATTACCGCAAGTATCAACAAAATAAACGTCCCCGTCACTACATCGTGTTTTTCCGGTCCAAGTACAATCACTCAATCCGGGAGCCGAACAAAGCATCCCTTTTCTAAAATCCCCGCCTTTCTTATTACATTTATCTGCCGTTGTCATAGTACAATCTGTAGAGTTCGCCCCTCCACCAGTCAAACAGGCCCCTCTTTCATCAGGCTGAGCAAGTGCCAAACACTGGGCCTCATCAGTAACATCCGATCTGAAATTTGTATCTATTCCGTAGTCTGAAGCAATTTGCTTACACTGTGTTGATGTTGTAAAGGCAGTTTGGTCCCCAGCAATACAACAACCGTTCCTACACATATCTATCTGAGATTTAGGCTTATTCTTCCATGTCCCTCCTTCACTTTCACACCTCGTTTTTGGTGTTTGAGGCATGCAAACTCCTTTATTTGTATCTACACAAGTACCTGTTTGACAAAAAGCAGTGTTTTCACAAGCAGTAGGTGCAGCACTCAATCCACCGGAAGTATCGCATTTACCCTGACTGTTAACATTTTGGCACCATCTTCCTTTATTATCCTTCTCGCAACAAACATTTGCGTTTTGAGAATTAGCAAAAGAAGCACTAGCTAATACTAAAAACAAAGCTACAAAAAACAACCCTACTAACTTAAAACCGTTTTGTCCTCTTTTCATTTTATCCGTATCCTGCAGGGAAGTACATGCTTCTTGAAGCAAGTTGGAACTTATCGCCTGATTGATCATGCTCTATCCTATAAACAATTGTACCATCAGTTTGCCTAAACTTCCTAACCGTAACATCCCTATAAAGATTCATATATGTTGTGGTATCAGCCTGGCCATAACTTGCCTCCCATTCAAGTATACTTTGTGCAATCGACGTAAGCAAATAGAGATTATTGTTCTCTAACACAACTTCGAAACCTTCCTGCCTTTTAGACTCTCCTCCCTCTTCATAACTAAAAGTATAATTAAGTGTAGCAACCATAGTTCCTGGAAGCATCTCAACATTGTAGCCTCCTTCTTCTAAATTTGAGTTTTGATAATTATTTTGTAAATCATCAAAACAAGATCTTACATCGGACTGTATAGATTCCTCAAGATTAGTTTCAAGGTGAGATTCTATAAAAGGTACCTGAACTTGGCACCTTTCGTAAGGTTCAGTTGCATAACACAAATATTGAACCGGAGTACCGTTAAAAAGATAAGTAGCTTCAGGCTCTAAGGATCCTCCTTGCATAGCCGCAGTATTAGCTTTTTCTCTTAGAGGCTTTTCCAAACAAGTCTGAATAAAAGACTGCGGCGTTTGCTCTTGGCCTAAACCGATACTTGACCTGGCCTCCGGAGAAAGCAAGAACACTAAAACAACAACTGCAACAACTAAAATTGATATGATTATAAAAGCAGTGACTTGACCTTTACGATTTTTGTCTTCACTAAAACCACCTCTCTTCATACAATCAAACATACAAACTCTCATAATCTAGAATTTAAAAACGTTTCTTAGAGGAAAAATGCTACTTCAAAGAGTGAGGCTGAACTATTGCTGCACAACTTGGGTTAGGGTTTCCCCACTGGTCCTCGCACTTGATGTGATACGTGTTAGAAGGATCCCATTGAGTAACATGTTTTAAAGAGCTTCCGCCAACCGTCATACTTTTATCCTCTTGGTCTGAAACATCAAAATTGCATGTATCAAAACTATAATAGCATTTAGCCTGCCTATCAGTTTTTACTCTTATGTCCCCCGACTCTTGCCAAATCCTAGTAACCTCAGGGCCGTTTATAACACTTGCTTTATTAATGCTGCTACACCTTCCATTACCATACTTATCCTTACACCTGATATAGTATGGCCTATTAGGTATCCACTTAGTACTTTGATTTATTGAGAAGCTATTCTGTCCCCCTTTCCAAATCGGATCTCCGTCAGAATGCGGGAATTTGCAAGATTCATGAGAATAACTGCATTGAGCAGGCTCGTTGGTAGTAATTGTCAAATCTCCTGCCTCAACAGTTTCGTTCTTTACTATTACTGGCCCTTGATCATCATAGACCAAACCAAAACTAAAGTTTTTAGAATCTACACTAACACCATCATCACACTTAAAGTCCATGTCAATTTTTGATGGTGCTCTAAGCAAGTCTAGTTTCAAATTATGTTTATTAGATTTTTCACCAAATTCAACAAATGTTTGCATATTAGAAGTGCTGTAAGAACATTGAGATTTTCCTTTATTCTTGCCCTTAATTGTCTCGTAAGAAATGTCTACTATAGGCTCTCGCTCGGATGTGGTTATATTTCCTCCATCCCTGACACTTTGCTTCAAACCCTTAAGCTCATAATTTGCAGTTATATTGCCAATCCTTAAACCATATTGCCTCTTATATTTGTCAAAAGGAATATCTCTAGTTATATTATAAGAGTACGTTTCGGGATCCGCCACATTTTTATTATCGGAATTGTCTTTACAAATTATGTCAATTCCGTGTTCTCCTTTCTTTGTCTGGTTCAAAGTAGTATTACAATTAATGTTCTTTCCTGCTATTTTGTTATCACAAGAGAAATTGTAATTAGCCTTAGAAAAACTTTGCAAGTTTCCGTAAGAGTAAGAGCATTTAATATTGCTTCTATCTTCAACTTCCAGATCTAAAGTGAAATTGTTAGGATTGTACTCCCAATCCTTATCTTTCTTTGGTGAATATGAGTCTATTATAGGGGGATTAGTGTCTTCAGCAGCCTCTAAATCGTAATTAATGTATCTTGATTCTTGGTTGGTATTACCGTATCCACTCTCTCCACCAAAAGAATCTTTACACTTAACGCTAACATTCCTAGAAATTTTGTCTCCAGGCATGTATGGTCCGTCGGCTAATTCGTCGAAATCTCCTGATGAGAATGATATAGTCTGCTCGTAAAGATAGAGCTCTTTAGAGTCATGATTTTGATTTAGTTTGCTATATCGTTTGTCCGAATTACCTCTAGTAAACTTACATTTAGCCGGTTCATTTGTGGTTATATTGAACTTGATTGTCTGAACAGATTCAGAAATAGGATCATTTAGCTCCCACAAATCTTGAGGTTTGTCTTTTAAGTCTTTACTAGTATCTTCGCTGACATATTCAATATTTTCTATTTTAGGGGGTTTGTTATCATCCTTACTATCTTCGTGACATACAACTTTTTCAAAACCAGGATTAGCAGCTTCACATTCCTTTGCAAGATTTTCACATTTATAAGCTGTACAGCCTACAGGTCCGCTATTACAAGCCTCCTTACATCCATTTATATCATTTTGGTCATTTTCAAGAGATTTGGGTTCGTAAGGACTACAGTCATACTCAACAGTTTCAACTTCTGTATTACTATCACCTGGTCCAGAGCCTGCTCTTCCACTAGGATTTTGGTTCTTATACCAATCACCGTAGGAGGAATTGATAATATTGGGTTTTAACAACGAACCGCTAAGGCCACTACTAATAGCCTCACCTATTGAAGATGCTGATCCGATATTTTTATTCAAAACGAGTGATTTCTCAGACTTATTCCAAAAATGATAACTCTCAGCAAAATCTTTTGGTTTAGGGTCTTCATTGTAAATATCTCGTATGAGCTTCATTGCTTCAGGAATTGGATCGTACCATTCACGGGGACTACCACCGCCGGGATTAGTACTCTTACCATCCTCGACATAATCTATGTTGTTCGACAGATTAAATTCGCTATTCTTAACACCTCTGAGATTAACACTTAAACCGCAATCGCCTGCTCTCGAACAATAATTATTCATTCTTTTTTGTGTTTCTTTAGAAAGACAATTACAGTTATCTCCTTCCCTTCTGGTGCACTCGGTTACAGTTAGAGAGTTTACAAAAAAACCTTGGTCTGTAAAGGTAACCTCACACTCCATACTGGCTGCCCTACATGTATCTTTCCTGCCTGGCGGAAATCTCGGAAGACAGTAAGCCCTGCTCACTATAGATGACTCAACTTTACTTGATTCGAGATAAAAAGTACTGATGTAAGGTGACTTATAATCTATCTTGGATTTCTTCACTCCATCACTATTAATCCCTTTTATATTATCGATATTCGATCTATCATAAGGTGAAGAATTAGTTGAAACTTTCGGAGCATCTGGAATTCGAGACTTATCTATAAAAGGCAGGGAGCCCATTTCCTCTTCATTTATAGAAAAAGATCTGGTTGTTGGAACTGTTTCGTTTAAGACAGATCGCTTATCTTCTCTTAAAAAAGGCTTTCTTGGAGTTCTCGTTAATTGGCATAAGGTATTCTGTCTGCACTCCTTCAAATGCCTAACTGCTTTATTTCTCAAGGAAGGAAGTTTATTTTCTAGGTTATCATCGTTCTTAGGAAGTTCATTAGTTATTTTATTCAGCTCTTTACCAATTTTATAACATGTACTTACCTTGTTTTTCACACATGCAGCCTGATAAGTATCCTTTCCTGATTCTGAGGTATCGTCTTGCTTGTTCATAACACAAACCTCTTCTCTACCTCGCAATGGCTTATTAGGGTCTCCACAAAGAATTGGCTCTAACTCCCCTTTATTGCAAGCTACCTTATAATGTTCGGTACCTGGAGCGTCTGCTCCGTTACCAGCAGGACCGTCATAATAACAAACACTTTCGCCATTTTCCAAAACCCTGTCTTCTTCTACACCTTCCAATTGATTAAGATTACATTCAAAAGATTTACACTCCTTCCCGCCGGTTGAATTAGTAGCGCAATAAGAATTATCGTTACACTTCTTAAAAACCTCATAATTGTTTTCACAACTATCTTGGTAATAAATGTCTCCATCATGGCAAACTTTCTCATCTTTAGGCTCACAATAACTACCATCTAACTCAGAACAAACCTTGTCTGGAAAAAACTCTCCATCGCAGTTCTTCTTTTTCTTCGGCTTGCATTTTCCAGAATTGTATAAACATGATCCTTCCAAATCATTTGTTGCTAATGAAGCACAATAAGACCTGTCAACTTTGTCTGACTTTGGCCTAAAGTCACCTGATCCACAGGCAAACTGATTATAAACCCAATCTCCGTTACCATTACTTAAAACACAACAACCAGGATTACACAAAGAAGTTTCACATTTTATGCCTTCATCTTTTGCTTGCGCCCTTGTAATTGTCTGACATTGGCTGTTTCCTCGGTCTATATTGCAAACTCTATCACACTGCCCACCAAAAGGATCCTCATTACAAGCGCTTGTATCAAACTTTCCGGAACACTTAGTTTTACTTACGTTTTGACAATAGTTCCCATTTTTAGTTTCTAAACAACATCCCTGTACCTGTGAGCTAGCAAAGTCTAAAGAAAAAATAGACAATAAAAGCACTGCACCAACAATCAATAAAACACCTCTTTTACTTACCATTCTAATTTAACTCCCTTATTCCAAATCTAAATTCTCTATCCGAATCAAATTTACTTATAGTATAAATTTCCGATGTTTTTAATGTTTCGTTCCTAATAACTTCGTAAGAGGCGTAAAAAGAAGCAAATTGCTCGGGCCTATAGTTACGATACTTAGATTCTTCTCTCACTAAATAGTTTGCAACCTGACCTAACTCATACAACTCTGAAGAGTAAACCAATTCTGAGCCAGATTCTAAATTAATGGTCTCGTTCGTTTTCTCTAAAGTGATAGAGGAGTAGTTTAAATTAATAACGTATCTTCCTGGAACTAAGTCAACAGACATGTCATCTTCGGCGTTAAAGCTCCCGCCTGAAACTTCATAACCCTTCTCTTCATAAGAATTAATCATATTGGAGAAACAATCTTCGATAACACGTTCAGAGGCATTTTCTAGCTGCCTCTCCATATGTCCTACCAAAGCACCTTGTTGTGGAGTACACTCTTTATCCAAAGTGTTAGAATAACACAAATATGCTACATCCCTGTTAATTCCATCAACCCGACTTGAATTAATCTTTGATTGAGGGTTTAAATACCCTCCCTGCAACCTCAAGTCCCTGAGATAACTAAAAATTTCTCTTTCGGAACAGCTCTCTAGAAAAGCCGAAGGACCCTGAATTCCTTGGTCCCCAGAAATACCTTGAGAATCATCTGAATCTCCTGTTAGGACAATTAACAATACGATTCCTGCGACAACCAAAACTGCAAGAATTATAAATATTGTAACCTGACCTCTCTTGTCGTTATCAAAAGACCTCTTTTTCAAATAATCAAACATACTTACATCAAGAAATTTATATTTAAAAACATTTTTCGTAAAAGATACATTAAAGTGAAATATTTATAAATAAAATTATCTTCGGAATAAACATGAAAAAAGAGGTTTTGATTTTAGTCTCGGCTATTTTTATATTAGCTATTGCAAGCCCCTTGAACTCCCAAGAATTTGTAGATGACGCAAGACAATGCCTTAACGACCAAATAGACGAAAAATCTTGTTCAGGTTTGTCTCTTGAAGAAAATATCTATACTACAATGGCTACTGGAAGATGTTTGGATGAGCTAGAATCTAGGTCCAAAAATAGTTGCTGGGGATCTCCATCTTGCAATGCGGAAAAAACTGCTAAAGCCATAGTAGCTTTAAAATCTCAAGGGGTGAATACTGACAAGTATGAAAACTGGATACTTAACAACTCGCAAACCGAAAAGAACCTAAAATGGCTATTACAAATTGACTCCCCTGGAGCAGCTTGCACAATTAAATCCGAAGGTGATAAGTATGAAGTAAAGGTGAATGAAAATGATAAGCTTACTGAAACTAAGGCCCATCAATGTTTCTCACTATCAGATTCAAGTTACAGAATTGAAATAAATAACGACTGCTATTCACAAGAGTTTTCCGTAAGTTGTAACAAAAGTTATTCAACTACAACATTTTTTGAAAGCAAAGGATCTAATATAGTACACGTTTTGGAAAGTACGGAAGATTCATCAGCACAAGAAAACCAAACAAAGAGCATTGAGACAAAATGCGTTTCCAATGGAGCATCGTGCTCTTATGAGGGAACTCTCTGGAGTGCTTTAGCGTTAAGCCTTAGTGAATCTAAGTCAAATTCACAGTTCATGCCATACTTAATAGGAGCTAAAGAAAATAACCCTCAATCCCTTCCAGATTCCATATTATACTATATAACTGACAATGAAAACTACCGTAACAAACTAATCCAAGAGCAAGAAAGAGAGGGTTATTGGTTTGTTTCGGGGGATAGGTACTACGATACAGCTTTAGCATTATTTGCATACGGAAGTGACACAGACGATAACAAGAAAAAAGCAATTAATTGGACAAAAAATGATCAAGGAAGCAAAGGATGTTGGAACAACAAAGACATAGCGGATACCGCCTTCATGGTACACGCCTTAGATCCAAAATCGGGTTCTTCCCAGAAAGATAGTCAAGAAACTCAAGCTTGCGAGGGTAATGGTTACTGTATGAAAAGATCGGCATGTAAAAGTGCAGGTGGCGAAGTGCAGAGTAACTTCACTTGCATAGACCAAGGATTTGACATATGTTGTTCAAAGAAACAAGAAAAAAAATCTTGCTCGGATGTTGGAGGAAGTACATGTAGATCTAATGAAGTTTGTGAAGGAACAAAAAGGAGCGACATAGATACCGCAACTGGATTCTGTTGTGCTGGCACTTGTAAGAAAGAGCAAACCACACAACAGAAGCAAGAATACTATAAATTAACGGCCGGATCTTGTAATTCGGTTGAAATTCGGCCCTCAAAAGCAGGTCCAGACCACTACAGTTCTAAACAAGATTGTGAAGCAAACATATCTACAGACGAAAGTAAGGGAGGATTCTTTAAAGACAACTTAGTATTAATCTTAATTTTAGCGATTCTTGGAATAGGAATTATCCTAGGAATAATGTACAGAAAGAAGATCATAAACAAAATAAACGGGATGTTTGGAAAGAGCGGCCCTTCTAGCGGACAAAGGTCTTCAGGTCCAAGAAAGAGGCCTGGAATGAAGCAGCCTTCTAGAAAAAGAGTTGTAAAGAAAAACGTTCCGAGAAAAAGGCCTCCTCAAAGAAAAAGACCATCGGGAGCTGGCGGAGATAATGAAGTATTTAACAAACTAAAAGAGATGGGAAGGAGATAGTTTCTCTATATTAAGAATTTCTTCAGAAACATTTGTGCCTGAAGAAAAAACCACGGATTCAGTAAGAACATCCAATTTCAAACTTTCAAATTTCTCAAAAGAAAGGCTTTTTTGTAAAGGGCCAGACAAAAGATGGTTGAAGCTATTTTCAAAAATGCCCTTTTCAACGGAATTTTCAGTTTCAAAAGACTCCAGAGAAAACAAATTTTCAAGGCTGTTTTTTGAATCATTAGAAAACTGTTGCTCACCAAATTCCAAATCCTTCAAAAGATGGTTTCCTGTAAAGCTGTTAGATAAAGATTCCATAAGATAACAAAGGCTAATACTTTTTTAAAAATTGTTAATCAATATCTCAAAACCTTCAGGTCTTTTATATTCTCAAAGTGTTTTTTATTTCGGGTAACGATCTTATCTACGTTATTTGCCAAATAAATTCCAGCTATCATAACATCAGGGTGTGCCACAGAAACACCTTTCCTTTTTGAGCCTCTAAAAATCTTTGAACTTAAAACCGCAGCATCCCGATTAAAGCTAAAAACCTTAAATTGAGAAACAAAACCCAAAAAAGTATCAATTTCGCTCTCTTTCAAATTTCCACACAAAAACTCGTAAACAACATTATCACAGATACAAAGATTTTCTTTATTCTTATCCATAAAATCTACTGCGTCTTTATCTCCCTTAAAGAAATCAACCAAAAAGGAAGTGTCTGCACCTATCATCTTTTATCCCAATCTCTCTTGTATTTATCCCTGACCCTTTCTATTGAATCCAAATCAGAATCTTTCAAAGAACCTGCATAAGACATAACGTCTTGCTTTTTTTCCTTAAATTCCAAAATTATATCAGAAAA
>JBDGRI010000013.1:0-4200 GCA_042218235.1 Candidatus Pacearchaeota archaeon | reverse complement strand
GAATAAATTAAAACTTCATTTTATCATAAGTGTTGCGATTGGTATTGAGGATGGCGTTAAGTTACTAAATTTGTAATATTAACCTAATTCTATTAAAATGAACGTAAATGGATAGAGTAAAATCAATTCAAAATTTATTTTCATCTTTGGACCTAGATAATTTATCAGAACAAGCCAAGAATAGGCTTTTAGCTGTTTCTGGTGAATTAATAACAAAGAAAGTGTTGTTTAGATTAACCCAGAAATTGGCGGAGGAACAAAGAGATAAAATGTTGGTTGCTATTAGACAAAATGATAATAATGCAATACAGGAAGTTGTTGAAAATAACATGGATGAAGTAGAGCAGATAATTAAAGAAGAGAGTAAAAAAATTGTTAATAAAATATCTTAAACATGAATGAGCCAAGGGACGACACAATGTGGGGAGATGTAAACGAGCCAGATACAAGAAGTAATTTTGAGAATGGAGCAGCCCCAGAATCAGTATATAAGGAAGATGAAGAACCAGCAGATACCTTGTTCTTAGGCGAGAATGAACCCAGTCTGGAGTTGGACCCAACTGATGGGAGCAAGGAAGATGAGAATGGTAGGCCTAAGCCTATGGTATATAAAACTTCTCAGACTGAGGGTGTGGCTGGTATCGGCAGTGGTGAGAGGCCTTATAATGAAGACGGTGTCATAAAGGCTGTAAAAGGGGATAAAGAAGTTAGCTTAGCTATCGATGGTATGGGTGGATATGAGGATGGTGATAAGTTCACTTCTCTTGTAGAAAAGGCAGTAAATGAGCTTTTAGAGAATAATAAAGAAATTACAACTCAGTCTATAACAGAAAAGACTTTAGAGTTGATAGAAGACTCTTCTGAATCTCTGGGCTCAGAGGCTAATGCCGTTTTAAGTGGTGTAGTGACTCATGAGGGTGGCACAACCTCGGTCATTAATAGGGGAGATGCTAGAACTAAAATATTAGACAATGAAGGCAACGAAGTGCTCTCGACTTTTGACCAAACCTGGAAGGACGTATATGAGATTATAGAGAAAGGTGTCGAAATGGACGCTAATTTAAGTTTAGAGGAATATATTGAAGTATTTTTAGAAGGAGAGGAACAGGAAACTATGAGGCAGATAGTAAATCTTCTTAAGGAAAGTTCAGCCGACGATTCAGACTCTGATTCAGATATAGAACAAAAACAATTATCTGATTTAAAAAAGCATTTTAAGTTACATGCAGAAAGATTCGGAAATAACCCAGTTTTTTCAGTAAGACAAGATCAAAACCATCCTGAAAATAATAAAAAAATAGAAACCGAAGAAGGTCAGATGAGAATAATTGCTACAGATGGAGTATGGGACAATTTGGATCAACAGGGGGTAGATATAGAAGAAATTTGGGCAGAGAGTGGTGGTGATCCAGAGAGAGCCTTTGAGCTTTTACTTAACAAAGCTGAAGATGGTAATAAAGATGATAATTATGGATTAATAGTTGAGAAACAAACTAAACTGCCTCTTGAGGTCAAGAGAAACAGAGAAGAGAAGAGGGTTGATAGTGAGGTTGAGAAGCTGCGTGAAGATTTAAGAGAAGGAGTAAACGAAGATGAGGTTACAGTAGGTAGTTTACGGACAAAATTAGATAATTTAATAACAAAAAGGGAGGAGTTGGCCGAACAGGAAGGTAAGTTAAGAAAAAAAATAATTAAGTTAGAAGAAAAAAAAGATAGTTGGCTTAGTAGTATGAATCCCTTTTCGAATGTAGATTCAAGATTAAATAGTTTGTATGATGAGTACGGTCAGATAGAAAAAAAGAAAGAAGAGTTAAGACAGCAAATTTCTCAGATAGAAGAAGAGGTCGATAAATTCCTTCGGAAAGTAGAAACTTCGGAAAAACAAAGCAAAATACAAGAACTAGAAGCTACTCTTTCAGTTGAAAGATCAATTGAAGATTTGCAACAAGAAATATCAGAAGTAGAAAACAGTTTAAGGGTAGAGGCAGATTTAGAAGATTGGGAGTTGTCGGAGCAGAAGGGCTGGTTTTCTTCACTTAAAGAAACTTTAAGTAGTTTGGTTGAAGTTCCTGAGAAAAAAAGAAGACAACTTGAACATAACACTAAAAAATTAGCCAGAGGAGCTGCTGCCACTGTTGGAGCCTTAGGTCTAATGGTGGGAATAGGAGGGGGGCTTAAAAAACAAGAACAGACAACTTCTCCTGAGGCGGAAGGCGCTGCTACCAGTGTGGAAACTAATACAGGAGAACAAGATGTAATGAAATTTAGAGCGGCAAATACTGAAGTAGCACAAGAGAGTGACACTTTAAATACTTCCGAAATTGCAAACACAAGAAATGTAGCGGATTCTGACATGTCGCGGCAGGATGAGGGTCATATAATAGAAATGAAAGCAAGTGACATAGAGGGAGCAGTAGAAAGTGAGAGTGAATTAGAAGAAGAGACTGAGTCTTCGCTTGTTAATGTACCTGATAGTTATCAGCTGGGAGTTGGAGAAAATGTAAATACTCCGATTGAAGCATTGGAAGAGGTCCTGCCGCAAAATAAACTGAAGCAGTTAGAAAAAAATGGAAACAAGGACAATATAGTGAAGGCATTGGCGCAAGAGCACAATATGTCTATTGAGGGGTATGATAATTATAATCCAGAGGCTAAATACAGCGACCAGGACTTACCTCAGGGGTTTGTATTGGATTTTAGTAATCTTAGGAAAATGATGCAAAACCCAGAAAAAGCCTTGGATATAGCAGAAAAGAATAGAGTTCAGCAATCAGAGGAAAATGTTCAAGATGTCAAATCTGAAGCAGAAAGTAGTGAAGTAGACAGCAACTTGCCAGATGCTTCCACCTTATTGGAGGGTGATGAAATAGAAGATTATGAATCACAAATAAGAACAAAATTTTCTGAGATAGTTAATGATATTGATTTTTTAGACGAAAGTGATATCGAAAACTTTAGATATGAACAAATTGGAGAATCATCAGATAAGCAGAAGGCCGCTAAAAATATTAGAGATGTTGTGATTCAGTTCATTAATAAGTTGAATACGATAAGTATATCCTCAAAATATGATCTAGATGAAGATCAGTCTCAAAAGTTGAAAAAAATTAGAGACAACCTAAATTCACTAAAAAGCGAGTTGTCTAATTATAGTATTAGCTCTGCAAACTCCCAAGCATCAGAATCTGTATCAGAGGCAGCAGAAACAAGTGATAAAAGAGCAGGTACTTTTTCTGATGTGTTAAGTACATTGAAAGAAGAAAAGGAATATCTCACAAAACAGAACATGAAAAAGTTTACTAAAAATCTTAATAAAGCAATGGAGGGCGAGGATAACACCAGAGAATTAGCTATCTCTACTGAGGAATTACTTACCGGTCTAGACGAAGAGGTCAGATTATCAGAAGAACAAGAAGAACAGCTAAGATTTATGAAAAAAAGAATAGAAGCCTTTGTAGAAAACCAAGATGCAAAAGACCTTGAAAAGGCATTAACTCAGTTTGATAGTATAGATAGTCTCCCTCCTGGTGTGCAGGAGATATTTAAGGATTTAGATGAAGGTATTGCTGATCTTGAATTACCTGAAGAATCAGAAATGTCCAGATCAGAGCCTAAAGAAGACAGAAGAGGCGAGTTTGTTTTTTTGGATACAGAGGAAAATAAAATAGACTTAAATAAGTTTTCTGAGTTTTTGGAAAATAATAATAGAGAGGATTATGCTTCTAAAATGGAGGGTGTAATTAAAAAAATAAAGTCCGAGTATGAAGTGATGTCAGATATAGATGTGGATTTTGATTACAGTAAGATTAGTAGTGCTGAAAGTAAAAAAAAAGCTGCTCGTCATATGAGAGATATAGTTGTAAATATTATAAATAAAATTAATAGAAAGAAGGTTTCCGGCGATGATTTAAGTCAAAGAGATGAAAAACTGCTTGATAATTTAGATAGCCTCAAAACAAGTATCTCTAAGAACAGAATGAGGCTTGCTTCTAATTAGTGTTAAATAGAGTTGATAATGGGTGATACCAGGAAGCTTGTAGTAATACTCGGCCCAACCGCCGCTGGGAAGACCGGATGGAGCCTTGAGCTTGCTTCTGAGATAGGGGTCGAGATAATATCTGCTGACTCTCGGCAGGTATATAAAAATATGGATATCGGGACCAACAAGCCCAAAGGAGAAAATCAGTGGTTTATCGGTCC
>JBDGRI010000012.1:20198-31251 GCA_042218235.1 Candidatus Pacearchaeota archaeon | reverse complement strand
AAACTCTTCGGGAGTTTTGGATTTCAATGAGACCTATCTTAATAGCACGATTGATGATAGGGATGACTTTGAAGTGGACACAAACCTTTCTGGGGCAAGCCCTAGTAGTGGGGACTTAACAGGCACCTATCCAAACATTGATGTTAAGAATAACTCAATAACTTTGAAGGAAGACAACATAACAGACCTTAGTCATACTACTGACACTAACTTGACCGGAGAATCTGCTGGGGGTGACTTGAGTGGAACTTATCCTGATCCTTCAGTAAACTGGACTACAGGAAATTATGAGATTTTATTGAGTGAAGAGAATATTACTGATGAAAACTGGCTGGAAGAAGGCCAAAACAACGTTACTTTCCTAAACTATTCTAATGAAGGAAACATAAACGTTACTTCTGGATTTGATGTTTGTATAGAAGGAGGAAATTGTTTGAGTGATGTTGGTGGTGGAAGCAGTAATTGGAATGTCTCTAATGGAAAAATCTTCCCAGAAGAAACAAGTTATAATGCCTCGATTGGGGATAATGAAACCTATGGAAATAGGTTTCAAGTAGATGGTTCTGCAAATATTACCGGAGCGAGCTATTCAGAAAGTGCTTCTTTAGGCACAAGTCAAAACTCAGACCGTTTAACTGTTAATGGAACTTCAAACTTTTTGAATAACACTATAATGAACATTTCCCAAATAAATACAGGGAATTCTACTATAAATTTGACTTACTATAATCTTACTGAGACCAGTACATCTACAAGCATTGAATCATTAAGCACCTCTCCTCTCGATTCCTTAAAGGAATTTAATGAGGGATCATATACACGAACTTCCGCTTCAAGAGATGCAAATTCGGGTGACTTAGGTCTAGGTTATAGAAATGGTAGCAATTCTGGTATAGGTTATGATGGATTATGGAGATTTGATACTGATATTCCTCCATCTAAAAATGTAACCAATTATGGTAGTTATGGTGATGTTTTTAATTCTACTGCTAATTTTGGTTATGATCCGACAACAAGCGGAGTATTTTCAACCGACTCTTACGACTTTGACCCAAACAATAACGGTGGCTCAGTTAAAGTTAATCTAGTATATCCTTCTCTTCAGGGTTCCGGGGGTGCATTAAAGCAGTATACTTTGGCAGGTTGGATCTGGCGTGATAATTGGGGAACTTCTAGTGACGAAACTTGGCTATCAGCTACCGGAACTTCAAGCAATACAATTTCTTTATCAAAAGAAGCCGAGAACTTGACATTTAATTCACAAAGCATTCAAGGTGCCAATAGATTATCGCATGATGTCGGAGGCCAAACCGGATGGCTCCATTATGCTGTTGTTTATGACCAAGGTACGGCCGAACTCTTCGTCAATGGTAGTAAAGTCGATACAACTAGCGTGACAGCTCCCATTAACCGTACAGGAAATTTGGTAATAGGCAAGGAAAGATCTTCTTCTAATTACAACTGGACAGCCAAGATTGACGAAGTCATTTTGGAAGGTTCTAGTTTAAGTGATGATACTGTAAGAGATTATCTTTACTTTACCGGCAGTACACAAACAGCCGCTGGAGGACCTTTAAGGTTCCAAGGAGATTATGAAGGCCCTATAATAAATAATTCTGAATCAAGTGACTGGCAAAATTTGACAGTTAACTCGACAGTTAGAGCTAATACCAAACTAAATGTTACATTTAACTCTCTAGATTCTTCTGGAAACACTATAGATAATGAAACATTTAGTCTCTCCGGATCTGAAGAAACCTTTGACTTAAGCACATTGAACGATTCAAATAACGCTAGTTTGTCCTTTAATGGAAGTTCTTCGGTACCTTCTGAAACATGGGAAGTTGAGAGTTATAGTGTGGATTATAACGAGAATAATACAACAACCACGACTAATTCTACTACAAACCCTAAATATGTTTTCGAAAATTCAGATGTTGAAATTAATGGTATCTTAAATGTTACAGGAAATGTGACTTCTCAAACAGACTTTTGTATTGAGGAAGGTAAATGCTTGAGTGATAGCAGTTTTGGCAGATGGAATCTTTCTTCTAAAGATCTTCATTTAGAAGATACTAATTATAATGTTAGTATAGGGGGGACAGATGCTAGTTCAAAGCTTGATGTGCAGGGGGACACAGAAATTTCTGGTGAGATAAACCCGGAAACAAATACCTCTTTTGGAAAAGGAACCCAAATACAAACCAATCAAAAACACTGTCTAGATGGTTCATCGTGCAACCATTATATTAAATATAATGGAAGTGCAACAATTATAGAATGACTGCTTTCAATAAATTAGTTTTGATATCTATCTTGGTTATTTTTAGTATCGCCCCTATCTCAGCAATTGACAGTTGGAAGAAATTTGGAGCGTACGATAATAATACAGCTTACGTCCCTTCTGTAAATGAGATTCAGAACATTTCAAAAAACTCTAGCTACAACACATTTAAAGTATCCGACAATTTTACTTCTAGTAACATTGTATCTTCGGCGGCTGTTACCACGAATTACGTTTATGTTGGTTCACATGACGGGAATTTGTATCAACTTGATGCTTCAAATACTTCTAAAGTAGTTTCTAATTTTTCTACTGGAGCTAGGATTGAATCTTCTCCAACTGTAAGCAATGGCTATGTATATTTTGGAAGTAATGACAATAGTTTTTACCAACTGAATGCATCAAACGTTTCCCAAAAAGTAGCAAGCTACTCTTCTTCTAATGATTTTGGGGCTTCTTCACCAGTAGTTGAAAATGGCTATGTTTATGTAGGTGACAGGGGTGGTAATGTATATCAATTAAACTCCAGTAATGTGTCTGAAAAGATTAATAATTTTTCCACTGGAGGCTTAGTTGATTCATCCCCCTCTATCAAGAACGGCTATCTTTATGTGGGCAGTAACGATACAAGACTTTATCAGTTAAACGCTTCAAATATATCTATTTCAGTTAGTTCCTTCTCGGCACAAGATTCAATATCCTCCTCGCCTGCGGTTACTGATAAATATGTTTATGTTGGAAGTTACGACAATAACTTATATCAGCTTAATGCTTCCAATGTCTCCCAGCAGATATCAAATTATAGCACTCTTAGCTCTATTGGGGCTTCTTCACCCGCTGTTTCTGAAAAATACGTTTATGTCGGGAGCCAAGACGCAACTTTATATCAACTAAATTCATCTAACGTATCTGATATGGAATCTGCTTATGTTACCGGAGATAAGATAGAGTCTTCACCCGTCGTTTCCGACAAATACGTTTATGTTGGCAGCCACGATAATACAGTTTATCAACTTAATTCTTCCAATGTTTCCGATAAGGTTTCTAGTTTCGGTACTGACGATTTTGTTAGCTCCTCTCCAGCACTAATCGATGGGAATCTTTTTATCTCCGATTACTCGGGTAGCTTATACAGGGTTTCCTCCGAACCTGGGCCACAACCAGGAAAAAGGTGGTTGGAATTTCAGAAAAACTCCCAAAATAAAGGTTTTTTGAAAGATCCTTACGATATCGGGTCAGGAATTTCAAGATTGTCCGATTTTGATTCAGGTGGCCAAATCAAATCTTCTCCAGTGATATATGAGGATTCAGTATATGTTGCATCTAATAGCGGATACTTATATAGGCTTAATGCCTCTAATTCTTCTCATAAGCTGGGCCAATTTAATTTAGGAGGAAATATTGGAAGGTCTTCCCCTGCCATCTATCCAAGTGAAAACTCTGTCTATATTCCTGGAGCCGCAGGAAATTTGTATCAACTAAATGCTTCAAATGTTTCAGAAGTTTTGTCTCAAAAAAGTGCCCCCGGAGATTACTTTCCAACAATCGAGAACGGTTTCGTTTACGTTCCTACTACTAACGACCAAGTCTTACAATTAAACGCATCGAACCTGAGCAAACAAATCTCTTCATTTAATGCACTTGGTAATTTCCCCGCATCTATAGCTGTTAATGATGAGTATGCATATATTCCTACACCCGGTGCGCAGTTAAGACAGGTTAATTCTTCGAATATTAGCGATACAATATCTTCTTTTTCACAACCTAATGAAAATCAGATGACTTCTCCTTCTTTAGGCAATGGCTATGTTTATGTTGTAGGGTCTCAAGGAGAGGTCAGTCAACTCGATGCAGAAAATGTTAATAATGAGATTGCATCAAATTCTTTGGGAATAGAAGTGAACTCTTCTGTGGCGGTTTCAGATAAATACGTTTATGTTGGAGATGAAGCGGGGAATTTACATCAACTGAATTCATCCAACGTTTCTCAGGAAATATCTAGTTATTCTGCAGGAGGATATATCTCTTCTTCCCCGGCAGTTGCAGGGGATTATATTTATTTTGGTAGCAGCAATTCTAATCTGTACCAACTTAACTCTTCTAATGTCTCAGACCAGGTATCCTCATATTCTACAGGTTCCGATATCGTATCCTCTCCTGCAATATCAAAAGATTACATCTATGTTGGTAGTAATGACAACTCTTTGTATCAGATAGGCGGAGAATGCTCGAGGCCTATTTCGGGAGATTGGGAGCTAAACAATGCTGATTGTTATATAGAAAATTCTAGAGACATTGGTTCTAATAGTCAATTAATTTTGAAAAACCATTCTAATATTACTATTGCCGCTTCATCCTCATTGAAAGCGGATAGAGCGGTCCTTTGGAACGACTCAGGGTCCCTAAAAGTTAAGGATGGAAAACTTAAATTTGTTTAGTTTGTGATTTATCTTATGTCGTCGAGAAATTAAGAGAAAGGTTTATAAAGAGATTTTGATTAGTCTCTAGGAAGCCAGTTTTTCTGGTTTGTTAAATCTGAGTTATAAAAAGAGTGTAAAATGACTGAAAATCAAGATTATGGTGCAAGTGACATTAAGGTACTGAAAGACCTTGAAGGCGTTAGAAAGAGGCCTGCGATGTATATTGGAGGTACAGGAAAGGCAGGTTTACATCATCTTATTTATGAAGTTGTAGATAACTCAGTGGATGAGGCTTTAGCTGGATTTTGCGACAATATCTGGGTTAGTTTGAATTCTGACGGTTCTGTTACAATTCAGGATAATGGTCGCGGAATTCCAGTTGAAAAACACGAGGAAGAAGGTGTTCCGGCTGCACAAATTGTAATGACCAAACTTCATTCTGGAGGAAAGTTTGATAATAAGTCATATGCTATTTCCGGAGGTCTACATGGAGTCGGTATTTCAGTAGTTAATGCGTTGTCAAAGAAAGTTACTCTGGAAATTTGGAGAGGAGGAAAGAAATATTATCAAGAATATTCTCGTGGAAGCCCGACAACTAAATTCCAAGAAACAGACAAAGTAGACCGAAATAAGACCGGTACTAAAATTACCTTTTGGCCTGACGAAGAAATTTTCTCAGAATTAAGTTTTGATTTTTCAACTCTAGAAACAAGGTTTAGAGAAGTTACCTTCTTAAATGCGGGCCTTAAAATTAATTTAGCAGACGTAAATAACAACAAGTCTCAGGAATTCTATGCCGCTGGTGGTTTGGCAGAATTTGTAAAATGGATAAATAGATCTAAAGAGTCTTTGCATACAAAACCAATTTATTTCAAGAGAGAAGTTGATGGGATTGTTTTGGATGTGGCAGTTCAGTATAATTCAGGCTATCAAGATAATCTTTTCAGTTTTGTAAATACCATTAATACTGTTGATGGAGGAACACACGAATCGGGTTTCAAGTCTGCTTTAACCAAGGTTATTAATGATTATGTTAAACAAAAAAATATGATGAAAGAAGGAAGCCTTTCCGGCGAGGATGTTCGTGAAGGCCTTACAGCAGTCGTAAGTGTTAAGATTCCCGATCCACAATTTGAAGGACAGACAAAGACTAAACTGGGAAACGGGGAAGTTAAAGGGACAGTTTATTCCAATGCAACTACTGCTTTGGCAGAATTTTTTGAAGAAAATCCTTCTGTAGCAAAAAAGATAGTTTCTAAATGCTTGGATGCTGCTAAGGCAAGACAGGCTGCTAGAAAGGCAAAAGAGTTGGTTAGAAGGAAAAATAACTTTTCATTGGAAGGTTTGCCAGGTAAGCTAGCGGATTGCTCTAAGAAGGCTGGTGAGACAGAACTATACATTGTTGAGGGAGAGTCGGCTGGCGGAAGCGCTAAAATGGCGAGAGATAAAGAAACCCAAGCAATTTTGCCTTTGAAGGGTAAGATTTTGAATATTGAGAAAGCAGCTTCTTCAAAGGCTTTGTCAAGTGAAGAAATTTCAAACATTGTTTCTGTTATAGGTACAGGAGTAGGAAACCAATTTGATATTTCAAAGTTGAGGTATCAAAGAATCGTCATTATGACAGACGCGGATGTTGACGGAGACCATATTAAAACATTGCTTTTAACCTTCTTCTTTAGATTTATGCCAGAGGTAATAAGAAACGGGAATATTTATGTTGCACACCCTCCTTTGTACAGAGTTAGAAAGAAGAAAGATAGGTATGTTTATTCGGAAGAGGAGCTAGAAAAACTTTCGAAAGAACTGAGTATAACTGAGAGTAATGTTACAAGATTTAAGGGTCTCGGTGAAATGAGTTCCAATCAGCTTTGGGATACTACAATGAATCCAAAAACAAGAAAAATTAAAAAGATATTTATCGAAGATGCTGTAGAAGCGGACCAAATATTTACGATGCTTATGGGAAGTGACGTTCAAGCAAGAAAACAATTCATTTCAGAGCACGCTCAACAAGCCGATTTGGATGTTTAAATTTGGAGGAAAATAACAAATGTCTGCAAAAAAGTCAAAAGTTAAAACACCGGAATGGATAATTCAGGGTTACAGTTCAAAAGAAGAGTATGAGAAGGCCCAAGGAGATAAAGAAGGTTCAAGTAAGAAAAAAAATGAAAAGACTTTCAAGTACAGAGAGTGTCCAGAATGCGGTAGCGATGACGTTGCCGTTGCTATAGGCGAGGAGACAAAAGGTAAGTGGAAGTGTAATGCCTGTGGCTGGGAGGGCACAAATATAATTGAAAAGGAACTGACCGAGGAGGAATTTTTGAAATATTTGGATGAGAGAGGGGAAGAGGTAGCATAATGTTCAAAAAATCTGCAATATATAGATCGATTTAATAAAGAGGTGACAAAAATGAACGAAGAATATGAAAACAGAAATGAGGTGAATGAAGATTTTGAAGAGGGCAGTAGTCTAGAAAGTTATCCTGAAACTGGACAGCCAGAAGAAGGTTCTTACGAAGAAGAATATGAGTATGAAGAAGTTGAAGCCAACGAGATAGAGTTTAATTTGACTGAGGATGAAATTAACGAGTGGATTAATGAGCTTGTTAGACTTAGAGATGAAAAAAGTTCTATTGAGTTAGATATTGATGAAGAAAATGCTTTGAAGATAAATTATGAAGAAGGTTCGGAAAATGAAGGCGACTCGGAAGATTCCAATGAAGAGTCTTTTGGGAATTTTGAAGGCGGAGGAGATTCTGACCAAGCACCATGAAATGAGTCGCTAAGGTAAAAAAATTTTATTCATTTCCATACTTTCATTTTAGGAATTTAAAACTATAAAATGGCAGAGAGCAAGAATACTCAAGGCACCCCCGAGGATAATAGTAAGAATGTTTTTCAAACGGAAGTAGGAGGTGAGATGAAGAAAGCATATTTAGATTATGCTATGTCTGTTGTTGTTTCTCGTGCAATTCCGGCTATAGAGGATGGTATGAAGCCAGTTCAGAGAAGGATTTTGTATTCTATGCAACAGATGGGTCTGAAGCCTTCGGGAGCTACTAAAAAATCGGCCAGAATTGTTGGTGATGTTATAGGTAAGTTCCACCCTCACGGAGACGCAGCTGTTTATGACACCATGGTTAGGCTTGCCCAAGACTTTTCTTTGAGGTACCCCTTAGTTTTTGGACAAGGCAATTTTGGTTCTATTGACGGCGATCCTGCTGCGGCTATGAGATATACGGAAGCTAAGCTAATGGATATTTCTTACGAACTTTTGCAGGACATTGAAAAAGAAACTGTTCCATTCCAAGCAAACTATGATAATTCCTTGAAAGAGCCCCAGCTCTTACCAGGTAAACTACCTAACTTGCTTTTGAATGGAGCAACCGGTATTGCAGTGGGTATGGCCACAAATATCCCCTCACATAATCTTACAGAGGTTTGCGATGCAATTGAAGCCTATGTTAATAATTCTGAAATTACTTTTGACGAACTTTTGCAAATAGTTCATGGACCGGATTTTGCTACTGGCGGAAGTGTTTGGGGGGACATGAAAGAGATTTATGAAAATGGCAAGGGAAAGCTTACATTAAGAGGGAAGGTTACAACAGAGAAAGGAACAAAGAAGGACAGAGTTGTAATTACTGAAATCCCTTATGCTTTGAATAAGGCAACCTTGGTTACACAAATTGCTAAACTTGTTCAAGATAAGAAAATAAAAGACATTTCTGACCTTAGAGATGAGTCTTCTAAAGGCAAAACTAGAATTGTTGTTGAGTTGAAGAAAGGTGTCGATCCTAAGTATGTTATTAACTCTCTATATAAGTTTACAAGGCTTCAAGATTCAATGCATGTAAACTTCTTGGCTCTCCACGACGGGCAACCCAAGGTAATGAACTTGAAACAAATGCTTGATGCCTATGTTCAATACAGAAAGAGAGTCATTACTAATCGTTGTAGGTATGATTTAAGAAAAGCAAAAGAAAGGAAAGAAATTGTCGAAGGTTTGTTGAAGGCTTTAAGCAGTATAGAAGAAGTTGTAGAGACTATTAAAAAATCGGACAATGCTACTAAGGCTTTAGAGATTTTGATGCAGAATTACGATTTAACAAAGCGTCAGGCTCAGGCAGTTTTGGATACTAAATTGCAACAATTGACTTCATTAGAGGTTGATAAGTTGAAGAAAGAAGGTGAAGAATTGGATAAGAAAATTACAGAGCTAGAAAAGATTTTGGCAGATGTCAATGAGATATTGAAGATTATTAAGAAAGAGGTTAGAGACTTGAAAAAGAATTATGGAGATGAAAGAAAAACAAAGTTGTTGAAAAACATTAAGGAAATTTCTGAAAAAGACATTGTTCAAGATAAGGAGGTTGTCGTAACAATTACTGAGAAGGGATATTGTAAGAGAATGGACTTAGAGTCATACAAGAAACAAGGTCGAGGCGGTAAAGGGATTATGGGAAGTAACTTGTCTGGAGAAGATTTTGTTAAACAGATGATAACTTGTTCTACTCATGACTATTTGATGTTCTTTACCACCAGAGGGAGAGTTTTGTGGTTGAAAGCTTATGATGTTCCGGCATTTGAGAGGTATAGTCGAGGAAAGGCAATAGTTAATATGCTAGGCTTGAAAGATGAGAGCATTACTAGCGTGATTTCGGTTAATAATTTTGAGAATTACTTGTTTATGGCTACGGAGAAGGGCGTCGTTAAGAAGACTTCCTTACAGTACTTTTCTAAACCTAGGGCTTCAGGCATAAGAGCAATTAACCTTCCAGAAGACAATACTGACTTTTTGGTTAATGTACAGGTAGTTCAAGATAATCAAGAAGTTATGCTTTCAACAAGAGAAGGAAAGGCAATTAGGTTTAATGTTGACGAAGTAAGACAAATGGGTCGTTCTAGCTATGGTGTTAAAGGAATTAATTTAGAAAAAGAAGATAAAGTAGTCGGTTTAAATGTTTTAGATAAACCTTCAATTTTGACGATTACTGAAAATGGCTTTGGTAAGAGAACAAGTGTCGAGGATTATAGAAAGACTGCTCGTGCCGGAAAAGGGGTAATAAATATAAAGGTAGGTCAAAAGACTGGTAAAGTAGTGACAACTATTTGTGTTGACAAAGAAGACAACATAATTATTTCTTCAGCAAAAGGAATGGTAATTAGAACCTCCTTAGAAAACATTAGAGAAATGGGTCGAGCTACCCAAGGAGTTACTTTGGTAAAGCTCCAGAGAGGAGACAAGGTTACCGATTTAGTTAGTGTTCGAGGGAACAAAGGTTAACTTATGGCATTTTCAAAAGGCCCTTGTAAAGAAAAAATAAGTATCCTCGAAAAACACCTAACTTAGTTAAATTTATTTCCGTTTTGTATTTTTTGTTTGCTTTTGTTTTAATTGTGTCCATATTTCTTTTTGCTTTATATTTTTGGCGCTTTAGTTTTGGCGCTTCGTTGGGGTTGCCCTCTAGCGCCGTAGGTTTAGGAGCAGTGGTTTTCTTTATTCCGATAGTGATTTTTCTAGGAATTTCTTTCGTGTTATTTTATGGAGGATTGCGTCTTTGGCAAGGTAGAATCTGGGCCAGGATTTTAGTTATAGTTTTTTCAGGAATTTTTGTTTTTTATGGGGCTATTTCTTTCAGTCTCGAAGGAATTTTGATCCTTTTGCTTAACTTGTCTATATGAATTTATTTGTTGTTTAATGAAGATGTAAAAAACTATTTTGGAGACATCTGAATAATTTTATAAATTGTTTTTTCTTATTGGGTTTATGGTTTATGGGAGTAAAAGAGGTTTGTCAGCTATTGTTGCTACACTGATTGTGGTCCTTTTGGCAATAGTTGCCTTTGGCATAATAAGTGGTTTTATTCAGGATATTGTAACAGGCAAAACCCAGCAGGCTGAATTGGCATCTTCTGATACAAGGCTTGATGTTCAAAAGGCTTCAGTTGATGGCAACATGAGTTCTGTTAGCGTTAGAAGAGAGGGTTCAGATAGCTTGGAGGTTGTTGGTGCTAGAGTAGTTTTTGATTCCGGTGATGGAAGGGCCGTGGTTTCGAGTAATTTCTCAATAGGAAAACAAGAATTGGATACATTCTCAATTCCGCTTTGCTCTGAAGAATTTTCTGATGTAGACTTCTCTTCCGAAGACTTGAGTGCGACGGTTTATCCTATAGTAATGTATGAGGATGAGAGAACAATGTTGGATGGAAATCCTTCAAGCGTCGATTTTGTTGAAGTTGAAGCTCCAAAATTAGTTGAAAATTGTAATAATTCTCAGTCTTCCGAATCCGGTTCTGGTGGAAACAGTTCTAAGAGTGAAGACTCTAGTGAGGGAGATTCAGGCGAT
>JBDGRI010000012.1:0-20098 GCA_042218235.1 Candidatus Pacearchaeota archaeon | reverse complement strand
TTCTGGTGGAAACAGTTCTAAGAGTGAAGACTCTAGTGAGGGAGATTCAGGCGATAATTCAGATAGTAGATCAGAAAATGGTCTTTCAAGCGATGGTTCTGAAGATGACTCAAGTAGTGAAGACGGAGGAGGAATTTGTGTGGACAAAGACCAGGACAATTATATAAATAAGAGTTCCTCTTCAGCATTTATCTGTAATAGTTTTGCCGGATATGATGGAAACGATTGTAACGATAGCAATCTAGATGTTCATGAGGGCCACCAAGAGATTTGTGGCGATAATGTAGATAATGATTGTGATGGACAAGTTGATGAAAACTGTGGACAGCAAGCTCCTGCTTCCGGGGGCAATTTTGATTTGATGAAAAGAGAGTCTCAAACTTTCTTTAGGTCAGGAAGCGGAATTAATTCTAAGTCTGATAATATAACGTTGGAAAACACGGGTAGCCAAGAGATCTATATCTCGGGGTCTGTCAGAGGTCCAGCTGCCGAGTATATAACAATTTCGCAGAAATCACAAATCTCTGAACCAGGGGTTTCTTACTTCACATACACTGTTCAGAGACCAGATACTATAGGTGGGCCGATTACAGGTACGCTCGTTCTTAGCACCCGTTCAACTCAAAAGGAAGTTAGTTTAGTTATAGGGGCAAGATAGCCTTTCAAAATAGTCTCTTTTGATCTTCTTTTCCTTGGGCGTTAAACCAGGAGTTGTCTTCGATACTTACATAGTCTGAATTCGGTTTTTCCTTTTTGTTCTTTTCTTCTTGTTCTTTTCTTTTGTCTTCTCCGCAACGATTTCGGAATTCACACCAATAACACAATATAGATTCATTTCTAGGGAAATAAGTTGCTGTCTCGATTTCTCGTATTTTTTCTAGTGTTTCTTGTTTTAGTTTTTCTAGTTGGTCGTTTTTCTTTTTTACTTGTATTTCTTTACCGTGTTCCAAAAAATGCCATATGAGTTTTACTTCTTTTTCATATCCGTATTCATCTTTTAGCCCTATTGAGTAAAGTGCTAGCTGTCTCTCTTGTTCCATTTCTTCTTGGCTCGGGAATGTTGAGGATGTTTTGTAGTCGTGAATTTCGTATTCGCTTGTTTTGTAATTGTAAACTAGCCTGTCTATGAATCCGTAAACTTTGTATTTACCGTCTTGGCCAATCTCGATTTTGACTTTCTTTTCGCATTCTAATGTTCCATCGTCAAAAGGGTAATGTTTTGGATAATATTCGGTTAGGAACTGGATTCCTTTGTTGAAATAGTCTTTTGGGGATTTTTCTTCTTTCACTATTCGGATGTTTTCGGTCCATTTTTCTTTCCAGAATTCTATATACTTTTGGATTGCTTCATCTATTGAAGGAGGTTGGTTTTGAGAATAAATCCATTCGAGAGTGTCGTGTACTGCTTGGCCCAAATGAGCTTCAATTGTTTTATCTATTTCAGGTGTAACTCTGTCAATGTATTTGTACTTGAATTTCAGAGGGCATTGCTCGTAGGTCTTTATTTTAGAATGGGAGTAGGATGGCATATTTTTGGAAGGTTGTTAAGAATTATAAATGTTTGTTGTTATTTTCTTGTGCTCTTCCCCCATGTATTCGCTACTTTTGTTGGCTCACCTTCCGGTTTTTTGAAGAAAGGTGTTTCGTAACCTTCTATCTTTACGGGGTCTCCTGTGGATTCGTTTATTGATTGAGCAGTTATATGACCAATGTCATCGATTTTGGAATTGATATGGTTTCCTGAATATGTGTTGTTTTTTTCTAAAAGTTCTTCAGAGAAATCAGGATGATTTTTTGGCACTTCGTATGTTGAAGGTTGTTTTTGGGCTTTCTTCAAGTTTTTATATGATTTTTCTAGGTTTCTTTCTAATTGATTGTATATTCCCGGTATTATTATTTGTTCGTAATGGTTCCATGATTCATTAACTTCATCATGCTTCTTTAGTTTTTGTTGTTTTGGAAGATTCATTGCGAAGTCGATTACACCGAAATTCAAGTGAGAAATCCCGTAAATCCATTTCTTGGCTATTTGCTTGTCTTCTTCAAGAGTTTCCCTGAAATGTTTATTTCTTCCTTCTTCAAGATACGTTTCTGCTTTGCTGACTATTCCGTCTATTTGTTTTTTCATGTTCTTTCCGGATATAGTAGATTTATAAGTCTTTTGGTATGTTGTGTCTCATTAATAGAAACAGTTTAGCTATTTTTGTTGGTTTTATTCGGTTTTTTCAGTCGAAAATTTCCATTCGGCACTCAAAAGACTGGATTTTTCTGCAGATTACGCTATTAGATTATTTCGCCATGACCGATTAATCTCCAGTGGCCGTCGATGTTTCTTGCTATTCCTGCATCGCTGCCTTTTAGGCCAACTATTGGAATACTTAGTGATAGTTCGGCTTCGTTTTTGTTGATTTTTTCTACTACTCCTATTGTTATTGTTGCATTTACACTTAGCATTAGCATTTCTTTTGTTTTTAGGGGCTCTACTTCTTGGTCTTTTTCTGCTCCGAAGATTTTTTCGAACAGTTCTGTTTTTAGTTTTGTTTTGTATGTTATTTCAGGTAAAGAGCCTTTTGTTGAAGCTATACAACCCAGCAAAGAGTCTGTTTTTGTTTGGTATGGGTCGAGATTTGTTTCTATCGAAATGCTGGCTCCGGGCACAATTTCGTTAACGCTTTCATTTCCTTTATGTAAGGACCTTATAGTTGTTGTTAAAGGCTCGTAGACTTTTTGGTTTTGTTTTGTTGTGCTTATTCCCGGTTTTAGTTCGATTTCATCTCCAACTTTAAGTTTTCCTTTTTTGAGAATCCCTCCTAGTGTTCCGCCTTTTAGTTCGGGAATTTTTGTTCCTGGTTTGTTTATGTCAAAACTCCTTGCAATTAAGAAAACCGGATCGGATTCCGTGTCTTTTTCAGGAGTTTGCATTTCGGCTAGTTTTTGAACTAGCTTGTCTATGTTTATTCCTTGCTGGGCAGAAACGGGTATTATTGGAGCGTTTTCAGCGACTGTGCCTTTAGTAAATTTTTCAAGTTCTTCTTGGTTTTTCTTGGCTTGTTCCTTAGAAACCAAATCTATCTTGTTTTGGACTATGATTATGTTCTGTGTGTTTTTTGCGTGTAATGCCATTAGGTGTTCACGGGTTTGAGGCTGAATTCCTTCATTGGCTGCTACGACTAAAATTGCCGCGTCGATAATCGCAGCCCCTGAAAGCATAGTTGCCATTAGCATTTCGTGGCCAGGAGCATCGATAAAGCTTATGTATTTTACAGGATCACCTTTGCTGTTTTCGTCTGTAGTGTAGGTTCCATTTTCTTGATAAATTGTTGTGTCTGCATAGCCGAGTTTTATAGTAATTCCTCGCTTTAGCTCTTCAGAATGAGTATCTGTGGTTTTTCCAGTTAGTTGGCTAAGTAGGGTTGTCTTTCCGTGGTCAATATGTCCTACCAAGCCTAAATTCATTTCAGGAATACCTTTTGCCATATAGATAATTATTCTAATTAGTTTTTAAATTCTGCGGGTTTTTGGTCAGCAATATAATTACATTCCACCACAGAAATATTAAAAAAAGGCTTTGAACTGGCTTTGTTATGGTAGAGAAGTGTTATCTCTGTGGTACTGAAAGTGGTGAGGCAGTTTTGTTTGACGCTGTTGTAGATGATGGTATTGTAAAAATTTGTGAAAGATGCTCTTCTAGAGAAAATATCCCCTTAATTAAGTCTGGCCAAAGTGTTGATATTGATGCTGACAAGGGCAAAAGTACTTATGAGAGACTTTCAAAAATGGCAGGTTTAGACCCTAATCAGCATAAGCCTAAATTTGGTTCTGAAAATCGCCAGAAAGATGAAGATAAAGAAAAACAAAGCCAAGAAATTAAAAAAAGCTTGCAAGAAAAGAACGAATTGAGTTTCCCTAAGCTTAACCAGTTGCAACCCGAGCATAAGGAAGATTTGATTAGGAATTTCCACTGGAGCATTTTACGTGCCCGAAGGGCTCAAGGACATACTTACAGGACTCTTGCAGAAGCAATTTCAGAGGATGAGCAGGCCGTTAGATTGGCTGAGAGAGGTGTTTTACCTGAAAACTATAGGCCTTTAGTGAGAAAGATTCAATTGGCCTTAGGAATTAATTTGTTTAAATCTATCAAGAAGACTTCAAGTTCTGCTGGGGCTAAAAAATCTGTAGATTCTACTACTTTGTCTGATTTACAAGAAAAGAGAAGAGACGTTGTTGAAGGAGACGAGGATCCCGAAGAACTTGAAGAAAATGAAGAAGTTGTAGAAAGAACTCCTTTATGGAGAAGAGTTTTGAATTTGTTCAAGAAGAGGAAGGAAAATCGGTACTTTGAAGGTCCTTTTGAGATTCCTGAAGAAGAAGTTGAGGCAGATTTGAACCTAGCTAAGGCTCAGAACATTGAAGAAACACCTCAAGATTCTAGTCAAGCTTCCAGCTCTTCAGAGCAAGAAGTTACAGATAGTAAAAGTAAGAAAGAGAAAATAAAGTCTAGTTTGAAAGGATTGAAAAGCTTGAGTATAAGAAGGAAGCAGAAGCAAGAGTCTTCAAGAGGCACTTCTCCCAGCCCTAGCGAAGGAAGCCAAATGAACTATCACGAAAAGCGAGTGGAGCATGCCCAAAATTCAGAGGAACAAGATCATGTTGAGAAAGGCAGTTACTCTTCTACTGATAATGCTTCTTCAAATTCTTCAGAGAAAAAAGACAGTTCAGGCTCTACCGAGGCTAAAGACAACTCCGATAAGAGCGAGTCTTCAGAAAGCAAGGAGAAAAAAGGCCAAACTGAAGAATTGAGTGATGAAGAGATCAACAAGCTTATTTTTGGTGGAAAGTAGGCAGAAAATGGATGTAGAGGAGAGGACTAACTTTAATGGGTTGGAAGTCGAAAAATTGAATATAGACAGTCACGAGCAAGCTTATAGGTTTACTTCTGACGAGACAGGTTTAGATGCGATCATTGCTATACATAATTCCAATCTTGGGTATCCTTGCTTGGGAGGCTGTAGAATGTATCCGTATTCTAGTAGAGAAGATATGGAGGATGACGTTTTAAATTTATCTGAAGAAATGACCTATAAAAATTCTCTCGCTAATCTGGATTTTGGAGGCTCTAAATGTGTAATAAAAGGAGATCCTAAAGGCGAAAATAAACGAGATTTGTTGCTTTCGATGGCAGATGCTATTAATTTCATGCAAGGACGCATTTATACTGGACAGGACAGCGGAATTGGGGAAGAAGATGTTAATACAATGAATGAAAGTACTTCTTATTTGGTTGGTTTGAGGTCTAAAAGCGGTAATCCAGGTGAGCCTACAGCATTAGGCGTTTATTCTGGAATGAAGGCTGCTGCCAAAGAATTTTACGGAGACGATTCATTAAAAGACAAAACAATTGCCGTTTCGGGTTTAGGAGGTGTAGGCAAGAACTTGTTAGAGCATTTGGTCCAAGAAGATTGTAATTTATTTATTACTGATGTCAATCAAGATGAAGTTGAAAGATTGAGTTTAAAGTACAATGCAGGGCCTGTTTATGGGCCTGAAAAAATATTGTCTTTGGGATGCCATATATTTTCTCCCAACTTTACTGGAAGCACCATTAAGGGAGGTGCCTTGGACGCTTTAAGCTTAGAGAAATTGAGCGGAACCAGGTTGGATAAAGACTTGATAATAGCAGGAAGTACAAACCGTCCTTTCGACTACGAGAATTATGACGAGCTTTTGAATAAGGTCAACTATACCAAAGGCATGCATTTAATTCCTCCAGAAGTGATTAATGCAGGAGGAGTTATAAGCGTTTCAAGCGATATTACTCATGAACCATACGAAAAAGTAAGAGGCAGAATTTGGCAAATTAGTGACTCAGTTTCCCAGATTATAAAAAGGTCTATGTCAGAAGGCGAGTCAATGAACGAAATAGCTTATAAAATGGCGGAAGAAAGAATCTACCAAAAGGCATGATAAGTTTTTTAAATAGAGATTGTTCTGATTAGTTTATGGAAATTAGCATCTTACATGAAGATAAAGGTTCTGTTGAGGTAGAAATTAGCAATGTAACTGTTGCCGAAGTTTTGAGGAATTATCTTAATCAAGACTCCAATGTAGAATTTGCAGCTTGGAGAAGGGACCATCCTACTAAAAACGCTGTTTTGAAAGTAAAGGCTAAAAGCCCTAAGAAAGCAGTTAAAGACGCTTCTTCAGCTGTTACAAAGGACCTTGAAAAAACTTCAAAGGAATTTTCTAAGTTGAAGTAATTTGGTTATTTGAGTGCAATAATTTTTATTAAGCCTGTTTTGGAATTTTTTGTATGCGTAAAGCAATTAATCTGGCGGTGGTTTATGATTCCGGTTTGCTTTTGGTTAGAAAGAAGAACGCCTGGATTTTGCCCGGCGGGAAGCCCGAGGAAGGAGAAGGGCATTATGAAACATTGGAGAGAGTTGGCTGAAGAGTTGCCGGGTTCTGAGTTTGAAGTTGGAAGTTATTATGGCTCTTTTTATGATATCACTCCGCATTCGGGAACAGGATTAGAGGCAGAAGTTTATTTTGGCACCATGGGAAAAACAGGGAGACCTTCGGCAGAGATTTCTGATGCTAAATTTGTCTATGATTTCGATAAGATTAACCTCTCGCCTATAACTGAGAAGATTGTTAATTCTTTTAAACGTGATGGGTATTTGTGATTTTACTTATGTAGACATAAGCAATTCTAATTCAGGTCGAGTCGATTGGTTTCTTCTATAAGAAAGCTACCTAAGTTATCGAATATTCTGTAAATCTTTTCTTTATCATTTGTGGGATAGATTGCTAAATTCAAAGCTTCTTTCATTTCAGGCTCTTTTTTGGGATAGTGTTTTGAAAATAGATTGTAGCAAGGATAGAGGTCTCTTGTGAAAGTTTTTTCTTTTTCGAGTACAAGTAAGAAACCTTGGCGGACTATTTTGTTCATTACCCATTTGCACCATCTTTTGGCTTTTTCCGGGTGTTCGCTTATCTTTTTGCGTGCTTTTTTTATTATTTCTTCCAAGTCGATGGACATTATTTTTGCAAGTTCTTTGTCAGGCTTGAAATTTTCAAATTTTTTAGAAATGTCTTCGCCATAAACGCAAACTGAAAGGTGCTTTAGCATAAACCTCCAGTGTTTGTACTTTTCTTTTTCTAGAATTTCTTTGTAGTTTTTTACAGGCAGTTCTACTTTTTCTATGAACGGGAACTTTTCGCTTAGTTCTTTTGATATTTCTTCTAATCTATTTTTTCCTATTTCTTTGGTTTCACAATTAGTAAGAATTATTGAATCTATGTCGGATGAGTCTTCTTTTGACAGATTTTCTTTTGCTATTCCTTTGGCTACTGAGCCTCTAATCCATATGCTATGAAGATTTTTCTCTCTCAGGTGTTTTTTACAGGAGTCTATTAAATGGTCGACAGCTTCTTTCCATTTACCTTTTATATTTTCTTTGTTTGCCTCTTTTATTAAGAATCCGTTTTTGTCTGTTTTCAAGGTACTTCCGATTGGTTCAATTTTATCCGGCATAATTCTTAATTGTTTTTTAGAAATTATAAGTTTTGGGTCAACTTTTATAACCGAGCAATTTGTCTTTTGAGATATGGAAAAAGACAAAAGAAACAAAATATCTTCAGGTAGTTATGATTTGAATAAATGGCTTCACGGAGGTTATGAGAAAGATGTTATTACGATGATTGCCGGTTCCCCAGGAAGTGGTAAGACGAATTTTTCTACTTTGGTTGCTTGTAGCCAGGCTAAGAAAGGAAATAAGGCTTTGTTTATAGATACCGAGGGGGGATTTAGTTCAGAAAGGGTTGAGCAAATTGTTGGTGAAGAGCAGGTTGAAAGTATTTTGGAGAACATAATTTTACTTAATCCTACAAGTTTTAAAGAACAGCGAGAGGCATTTGATAAATTGAACGAGAAGATTAAGAGCGAACATGTAGGAGTCATTGTTGTTGATGGCATGGCAATGCTTTATCGTCTGGAGCTCGGAGATGCGGTCAAGTCTGGCGAGGGAGAAAGGATAAAAGAAACTAATCGAGAAGTAGCCAGACAAATGAGAATTTTGGCAGAGATTGCTCGTAAGCAAAACATTCCGGTTATGATCACAAACCAAGTTTATTCCGAATTTTTGACACAGGAAGATATTGATAGAGGATTCAAGAAAGATACCAATATTGTTGGAGGAGATTTGTTTAAGTATTGGAGTAAATGCATTATAGAGTTGAAGAACGAAAGAGGCAAGAGGAGGGCGGTTTTGTTAAAACATAGAAGTATTGAAAGCAAGAGTTTGAATTTCGAAATTCATGACAAGGGCGTTTTTAAGAAGGGTTTGTTTTAGTGTAATAATTCTTTTAAGACCTGCCTGAATCAATTTGATATGCACCCGAAAAGTTTCAATGGACTTGAAGAATTTTTAGGTCATGATGTGGCATATGTATTTGATTTATCAAGTTTTGAAGAGAAAGAGGGTTTTTATTGGAACAACCAAAGCCTTTTAGAAAACAGGGAAAACAAAGAAAAAATTTATTTTCCTTCAGAATCTTCTAAAAATCTTCCCAATAAATCTAATTTTTTGTCATATGATTTTATGGATGATTTTTTCTGTAGAATTTATGATTTAATTTATGAAGGATTTAGTAAAAGCGATCCTTTCAATAGGATGTCCGAGCAAACATCCCATCTTGTGTTTGCAAGTTATGCTTTGTCGACGGAATTCGAAGATGTTTTTTTGGCCACAAACAATGGAGATGTTCTTAAAGGTTCTAAAAAACTCAACCGATTTCAAGAGTCTAGCCCACTAAGGGTCTTTTACAAGACAGATAATGATAACTTTTACCCTTTTAGATAGTATTTTGTAAAAAACAAAAATTGTTTTAAATTTCATGCTATTCGATTTTTTATGCAGGCGGCGGAATTTGAATACAAGAAATTCAATTTGAATGATTTGGTGGATAATTACGATTATGTTCTTTTTGGTTCGGACGCAATTATTGCTCCTTTTGCATATGATGAGAGTGAGATAAGCTTTGAAAATAAGAAAATGTTTTATCAAGAACTTGAGAAGAAAGTTAGGAATCGGAGAATTTATCTTTCACGTAAGGGCGCAGAAAAAATTACTAGTTTGAATATGGATAAGCCGAAAAATAGGTTTTATTCTTTGAACCCTAATTTGGTTTCTACTTTTGGTGAGAGCGATAGGCTTTTAGGGATTCAGGATTTTTGTAGCGATATTCATAAAAAAGAGGCTTATAATCAGACAAGTCTCTTATATGAAAATTATTCAAGAGATTTCTCTTTTAATAAAGAAGAGGAAGATTTGATTTTTTTAGGTGTTGCTTTATCTAAGAATAAGTCTAGTAGAAATAATTATGTTTCCATAGTCGCCAATAACCCTAACCTTTCTCATTGTTATCAAAGCCTTAGGCATTATCTAGATAAGGACTTAAATGTTGATTTTTATAAGAGAGTTCATGATAATAGTTTCGTAAATCGTCCGAACAATGTTTTAACTATATAGTAACATTTTTAAATGTATTAGTATTCTTAATTTTTTACAATGGAAGAAAATTTAGAGGGTAATTTTAGGAGCTTTTCACAGGACAATTCTAAAAGAAAAAATCTTAGTTTCCTTTTAGATAATTATGATCACATCATTTGGGATACTTCAGCCTTAATCCAGCCAATCGGAGAAGCTTCAAGGTCTCCTATGGAAAATGGAGTTTCATCTATAAAAAATAAAGAAAGGTTTTACTCCATATTAGAACAGCATTTGAAAGGCATGGAAAGGCTATATATAACAGACGGTGTTAAAAGGGAAATTGAATTTGAAAATCCGGGTGCTAAATATGCTCATCCTGAAGAACGGTATAAAAGGATAAACCGAGACATTAGACTGGCATTAAATTTTTTAGGCCAAAATAGGAGGATAGGTTATGATTTCCTGTCGAAAAAGCAAAAATCTTTCTACGACGAATTTTCTGAAGCCTTTCGAGATTTCTGTTATTCTAAAGAAATCTCAGAAACAGACAAAGGAATTGTTTTAACAGGGTATTCGTTGGCTAAATATGGAGAAGATGTGGCCATTATAAGTAATGATACTGATTTGAGAGATCTTTCTTTAGGCATTTCTTCTTCCATCAGGCACGGGGTTCATTCCGAGAGTTTGGATTATTCGAGTTTTGGAAAAGTAGATTTATTTAAAAGAACTAGTTTAGGCGGTTTTAATGCCTGGGACAAAAACGGTACTTGATTTATTATTGTTTTTTTGGTTTTTTGTGAGAACCTTTATTAATCGGTTTCCATTTTGTTTTTTATGATACTTGGAATTCCTTTTTACAAGCAAGACAAGGAAGTTAATTGTGGGCCTATTTCTTTGCAGATGGTTTTGAATTATTTCGAAGGAGGTTTCGGATTAGAGGAAGTTGAAAAAGCTTGCGAAATTAAAGAGGGCAAAGGGGTTTTTACGGTTCAGCTTGCTTTTGCAGCTGCTTCGCTTGGGTATAAAGTCGAGTTTTATTCTAAACAGATTGGAGTAAACAAGGAACATTTGAAAAAGGAGTTTTATCAGAGATATGCTGAAGATTTGGAGAAAGCAGAGGAATTTGAGAAGAGGGCTCGCGAATTTGGAGCAAAAGTTGAAGAGAGGCATTTGGGTTTGAGTGAGATTTTGAGTTATTTGGATGCGGGGAAAGTGCCTATAGCTTTATTGGATTGGAATGTTGTTAAAGGCTCTCGTGAGAAAGGTTATAGAGGCCATTTTGTTCCGGTTGTAGGTTATGACGAGGAAAATGTTTATGTTCATAATGGTGGTTTTGATAGTCCACAGGAGTTTATGTCTATTTCTAAAGAAGTTTTTGACGAGGCCCGGAAGGTCGATGGTACTGGTGAAGATGTGGTTTTTGTTTGGAAATGAAACACAAATTAATATAAACCTGTGGTTCTTTGTTTTTATATGGATGAGAGTCTGCGATTTGGCAGAGTTGAGAAAAGAGGTGAGACTGGCTTTAAAGTTAAGGATTTGGGAAATCTTTCGAGAGTTGATTCTATATCGCCGCCTTCGGTTTTTATAGGTTCGCGTTTGAGGTATCCGCATGTTAATGTTGGTGTTTTGAGTCCGTTGGAAAGAGATGAGCAAGCTTGGAAGTATGATGCCGAGAAGTATTGGGCTGAGAACAATTATGATATAAAGAGTGTTTTGAATTATCGGAATAGTTTGTTGAATTCGCGTTTTAAAGCTAAGGCCACTGATGCTCGTATGAATAGAAAGTTTTTGGATATTGCTAAGGAAGTTGCTATTGCTTCCAATCCGGTAGATATGGAAGTAGAATTGAACCAGAGAGTTCGTCGGGATATGACTAAAGACAAGGTCGTTAATCCGATTGGGCTTGGAGCGAGTTTGAAAAACATTCAGTTGCAAAGTAATGTTAAAGTTAATCGTTCTGTAGACAAGGTTTTGAACGACGACATAAAAGCTTCAGAGGGGATGAGTATTTTGTATAAGAAGAATTTGGATGAGTATGCTTTGAACAAGATTTTGAGTGTTGGTGTTATGGGTTCTAAGAAGGATAGGAAGTTGGTTCCGACGCGATGGAGCATTACTGCTACTGATGATATGATTGGTAAACAGATTTTGAATCGTGTCAGGGATTATAAAGAAATTGAAGATTTTCAGCTGTTTTTTGGAGAGTTTATGGGTAATCAGTATTTGGTTATGATGTTTCCGGATGTTTGGAGTTATGAGTTGTTTGAGCTTTACCTTTCTAATTCGAACATGCAAGGCTCGGGAGAAATTAATGCTTCTACAGATCATGAGTATTTCCACGGGCGTTCTCGTTATGCATTTAACACTTCGGGAGGATACTATGCCGCAAGACTTCCGATTTTGAAATATTTGGATTCTATAAAGAGACAGGCTTCTGTTGTGGCTATTAGGATTGAAACGCCGTCTTACTGGGCTGCTTTGGGTGTTTGGGTTGTTCGTGAAAGTGTTAAGAAGGCCTTTGAGAATGGAAAGAAATTTGAATCTAAGGAGGAGTTGTTGAATTCGGCGGTTCAGATAGGAAAGGCAAAGTTCAATTTTGATTGTTCCAGTATTTTGAAAAGGAGTAAGGTTTTGAATAACGTTAAGAAGCAGAAGCGTTTGGCTGAGTGGTTTTAGTTGAATTTTGGCAAAACAATTCTTTTAAAATTTAGGCTGTGTTGGAAATAATGCACAAAAGAGCTGTTTATACACCTGGAGAAAGTTTTGGGAATACGGGTTCTGAAAGCGAGGATCATGGCGAACTTTTGAAGACTTTGGACGATTATGTTAATGAAGCTCGTGATTTTGGAGGAAAGGTAAAAAACTCAGAATCTCAAAAGGATTTAGGTTATTATAGTTTTTACTTAGGCCTTTATGTAAGAAAATCTTTAGAAGAGTTTAAGCGAGTTTCAAGAGAATTTCTTTTCGACTATTACATGGGAAGAGGAAATTATGGTGAGGGAGAAATTCGTTATTTGGAAAAAAATTTGTTTTCCTATAAACAAGAGTTGCTCAGTATAATGGATGATTATAGTAACGAGATTTTTTATATTGCCGAGAAACTTAAGGATAGGGCGGATTTGGATTATTCTGAAGAGCTTTTCAAAAATTCTCTTGAGAGTACTCCTCATAGTGTTGGAGGTTATGAGGCGGTTTTGGAAAATGTAGATATGCAAAGTTCGGATAAAGTTGGTGGTAGGTCTGACAGTTATGGCTCCAGCAAAGATTTAAAAAAGAATTCTGAGTAACTCATTTATGGCTGTAGAAAAAGGCGACAAAGTTAAATTGGAATACGAAGGAAAGCTTGATTCTGGCGAGGTTTTTGATACTTCTTCACAAGGTGGACAGTCCCATCCTTTGGAATTCATTGTAGGTCAAGGAACTGTTATTTCTGGTCTTGATGAAGCGATCGAAGGAATGGAAGAAGGTGAAGAGAAGGAATTCACTGTTACACCAGAGCAATCTTATGGTGAACATAATTCTGAATTGAAGAAACAATTCCCAAGAGACCAAGTTCCTTTACAACAAGATCCTCAAGTAGGACAAGTTTTGGCTGTTAATACACCGGATGGAAGGCAATTCCCGGTAAAGATTGATTCTTTTGACGAGAACAATATTACTTTGGATTTGAACCATCCTTTGGCAGGACAGAACTTGCATTTCAAGGTTAAAGTTGTAGGAATCGAGAAGAACGCTGCTGAAAAACAGCAATCCCAAGAAGGTTCAGAGCAAGCTTCTGGTGAAGAGACTTCCGGAGAATCCCAAGATTCGGGCGAAGAAAGTTCTTCTGAATCTGAGAGCTCCGAAGATTCCAATTCTGAAGAAGAAGCTAAAGCACAATAATTTGGCTTAGTTTCTCAGTTATTTTTTATTCTTGTTTTTTGTTTTTTCACAATAATTTTTATAAAGTCGCTTTTTTAAATTTGGTATGGTTTTTACTAATAATAAAAAGGGTCAAGCGGTGGCAATTGGAATTATTGCTGTAGTTTTGGTTGTGGCTTTGGTGATTATATTTACTAGTACCGGAGGTGAGGATACTTCTAGCGAAAATAAGCAACAAGCTCCTGACACACAGAGTGGTCAAGAAGGAAGTACTGAAAGCGGTACGGATTCCGTAAGTAAAGGTACAACTAGCGATAGTGGTACTTCAAGCACGAGTGATACAAGTTTGGGGTCGGGAACTCCAGCTGTAGAGGTTGTTAGTGCTTCTGCAGATAAGACTATAGAACTTACTAATTATGAGTTTTCTAATGATGCGCCTTCCATTTCTCCCGGGACAGTTGTGGAATTCAAGAATTCCGAGGGGAGTCATACGGTGACACTTGACGCTCAGGGAATTGATAAAACTCTTTCAGGTAGCCAGAGTGTAACTTTAAAGTTCAATGAGAAAGGAACATATCAAATTTATTGCAAGTTCCATGGAAGTCCTGGAAGTGGAATGCATTCTGATGTGAGTGTTGGCTCGACAAGTTCAGGCACAAGTGACACTTCTAGTGACTCTGGAAACGGTTATAGCTATTAGTTTGTAGATTGAGAACTATTTTTCTATAAAGTTTTCTATTGCTTTTTTATCGTATTTTTCGAGTGTTTTAATTGATCCGCTTTTTGTTAGTGCTATTTTTGCTTCCATTTGCCAAAAAGGTGCCACATATACTTTTTGAGGGTATTGCTTGGCGAATTTTTCGAGCTTTGGTATTAGATTTTCTGCGCATTTATAATTTTTGCAGTTATAGTTTATTATTATTCCCGGCGGTCCGCTTCCGTCTGCATGTTCGAGCATGTGTTTTTGTACAGTTAATTTCATGGGTTGTTTTAGGACGTGGCTTTTAGGAGATTGTTCTATGTGGCCTTTTGGACTTGTTGGAGGAAGGTTTTTTACACTTGATATGCTATTGACTATTGCAAAAGCAATTATTCCTAGAATTAGAATTGTTATTGTCCAGTTTCTTATTTTCTTCCAGTTTACCCTTTTTGAAGGATTTTCTTTAGTTTTTTCTGAATGCTTTGCTTTTTTATGCATTTCAAGACCTTCTGGTTTTATCTTTTTACCGCATATATCGCATTCTAATTTTTCAGCCATTCTTTTAATAAAAATCTTGATTTTATAATTCTTTACAACAAAATTTTTAAAAGAGGATTTTTTAGTTAAGACATGGTTTTTACAAAAAATAAAAGTGGTCAGGCAGCAGTAATAGGTTTGATAGTTATAGTTCTTGTTGCTGTAGGCATTATAATCTTTTCGGGAGGAGGGGGGTCTCCTGAAGCAAGCGGTAGTTCTACCGGAAGTTCCGGTAATTCAGGTTCAGGATCTAAAAGCACGCATACTATTAAGATGACATCAGGAGGGTTTAGCCCTTCAACATTGAGTATAGATAAAGGGGATACAGTTGTATTCAAAAATACAGGAGGCAGTCCTGTTTGGCCTGCTATAAACAGGCATCCGACTCATACTCAATATGACGGCACTTCTACTAGTGAACATTGTTCCGATGGGGCAGGTCAAGATACTCTTGATGCTTGTAAAGGAGTAAGGCCAGGAAATACTTATAAATTCACTTTTGATAAAACAGGTTCCTGGAGTTTCCACGACCACTTGGCTCCGGCTAATGGTGGGACAATAACTGTCGAGTAAAATGGCCTTTGGGGATAATTTCAAATTTGATGCGTCTTTTTTCTTGCGTTTGGGTTTAGCCTTTGCATTTCTATACGCTGGAATAGATTCTTTGATAAACCCTCAGAATTGGATTGGTTTTATACCTCAATTTGTTGCTAATATAATAGATCCCAAAATTTTCTTAGATGTTTTTTCGGTTTTTGAAATTGTTTTAGGTGTTTGGTTGCTTTCGGCTTGGAGAAGTTTTGAAGCAGCTATTGTTTCTGCTTTAGTTTTGGCAGGCATGACTTTAACTAACTTGAGTTTGTTTAACATAATATTTAGAGATATTTCTTTAGTATTTGCAGCAATTGGTTTGGCGGTTTTGGAGAGAGAAAAGTAGAAAATAAGGTCATTCCCCAGAAACTTCAACTTCTTTTTTCTCATTCTCGCCCGAAGAACTTTGGTTTTCGGAAGAATTGCCTTCCTTTTTCTCACTCATAAGCCCGCTGGACGTAGAATTTTCGCTTTGCTCATCATAGCTCGCGGACTTCTTCTACTCTCAAACCTGCTCAGTTTTGCTTTTTTCTGTATTTTCTTCTGAATTTTGTTTCGCAGATTTGTTCGCCCAAGAGGCATTTGTAGGGCATTCTGTGTTCCAGCAGAAAGTCCAGGGTTTTTTGCCTTTGGTAAGACGCATGAGCATTGGTGTTCCGCACTCTTCGCAGACTTTGTCAGTTGTTTTTACTTGTCCTGCTGGAGGCAGGGGATAAGTGTTTTTACATTCAGGATATGCATCGCAAGCTACAAAGTATCGACCGTTTTTCTTTGAATAATTTATTCCCAAATAACCTTTTTCGCATTTAGGACATTTTTTGATTCTGTTTTGCCTCTTTTGTTCCTCTATGTACTTTGAATTGGCGTCCATGATTTCTTGTCCTATTTTTTCTTTGTTTGTTTTGAAGTCTTCCGCTATGTCCGAAATTGTTTTTTTGGCTTTGTCAATAACTTTGTTTTCTTCTTGTTCTAATTCTTGTTTTGATTTTTTTTCTTGTATTTTTTCCATATCTTCTTCAAACTCACGAGTCAGTTTTTCGTCGGTGATTATTGGGGAATGTTTTTCTAAAGTGTCAATTAGTGCTATTCCTAGGGGGGTGGCCTTGATTTGCTTTCCTTCGATGTAGCCTCGGTTGTAAAGTGTTTCTAAAATGTTTGAACGTGTTGCTTTTGTTCCAAGGCCTCGCTTTTCAAGTTCAGAAACAATTGAGGCGGAAGAGTAACGTTTAGGCGGCTGAGTTTCTTTTTTCTCCTGGCGAAGGTCGGTAATTTCGTGTTCGCCATTGATATCAGGAATAAATTCTTCTTTAGGCCGTGAGGGGTAAATTTTTAGCCAAGATTCTTGTTTTATTTCTTTTCCGTTTGAAGCGAATTTTAGTGTTTCTTCTTGGTCTTTTGTAGTAGCTGAAATTTTTTTGTTTTCTACTATTGCATCATCGCAGAATAGACTTATGAATCTTGTTGCTATTAGGTTGTATAACTTTTCGTCCTCTCCCGAGAGTATTTGAGTGTTGCCTGTCGGGTAGATTGAAGGATGGGCTGGATCGTCTTTTTTTCCTTCTATTGGTTTCTTTCTTGTTATCAGATTTTGGGCTTTGTATTGTTTTGCTATTTTGTTTAGTATTTTTTTGTAGCCTATTGAAGCCGGGAGTTTTTGGGAGGAGGTTCTTGGATAAGAAATTAGTCCGTTAAGGTAAAGTCCTTGGGCTATTTGTAAAGTCCTCGAAGGAGAAATCCCGTAAAGTTTGTGGGCCTCGGTTTGTAAAGTTGTTAAATTGAAGGGAGGATTTGGAGGTAGTTTTTGTTCCTTTTTTGTTGTTTCGACATCTACGTTTTTTCCGATTAAGTTTTCAAATTTTTTTAGGTTTTCTTTATTGAAAATGTCTTTGTTGTGTTTTAGTTCTACCTTTCCTTTATCCGTATCAATTGAAATAAAAACTTGCCAGTAAGGTTGTGGGTTGAATGCTTGAATTTCTTTTTCTCTTTTTACAATTAGTTGTAATGCAGGGCCTTGGACACGGCCTATGGACATTATTTTGAATCTGCCGGTTGTTTTTATGGCGTCCATTAAGGCTCTCGAAAGGTTTATACCGTAAAACCAGTCCAAATGGTGTCTTGTTTCGCCCGCGAAAGCTTGGCCCCAGTCGATATTTTCGAACCTGTTTTCGTATGACTCGTCAAGTTCACTTTGTGTTAAGGTTGAGAATTTCATTCTCGCGGCATCGGTTTGATTACAAATGTATTTCATTACGTTTAGGCCTATCACTTCCCCCTCAACGTCATAGTCAGTTGCGATAGTTATTGAGCCCGCTTTTTTGACTAAGCTTAAGATTAAGTCATAGTATCTTTTTGTGAAGTCCTTTTTTCTTGCTAGGTAGTTTGGAACCCATTTTATGTCGAATTTTGGATAGTTGGATCCTTGAGAAAGTTGCTTTAGTGTGAATAGATGTCCGACAGCGCAAGCTACAATTATTTTATGGCCGTTTCGGTCTACTTCGTAATAAGGGGCCTTGTTTAGGTTTTTTTGGACTGCTTTGCCTAAGGCATTAGCTATTTTGTTGGCTGCCTGAGGTTTTTCGGTTATTATGAGTTCATATCCATTTTGCTTTAACTTTATGTCTGGTGCTTGGTAGTCAATTACGGCTTTTACAGAGTTGGATTTGGAAGAAGTCTTTTTCTTTGCCGATTTTTTCTTAGAAGTAGATTTCTTTTTAGAAGCAGTTTTCTTTTTGGATGTTTTTTTCTTAGAAGTCGATTTTTTCTTGGCGGTTTTCTTTTTAGTTCCGGGTTTTACGACAGTTTCTAATTCACTTTTTTTTGGTTTTTTGTAGGTCTTTTCAGTTACGTTTTTTAGAACGTCCTTTCTGTCTACAGATTCTTTTACCGGTTTTTCGACTTTGTCTTTGATATCACTAAACCCTATGTTTGAAAAGCTTTCTGCAGCTGCTTGTTCTCTAGTTTTTCGAGTTGGTGGCATTTTATACCTAAAATTAGGGGAATTTGGTCGTTTTTAAGTTTTCCTTTTTGAGTGGAAAGGGGATTTTAAGATCATTTTTATCTAACTCTTTCAGGGACTCCGCGGTCACTTTCTTGTATGCCCAGGTTTTCGAGTATTTTTTCCTATTTCCCTTTTTTCTTTTTTCTCTTTCTTCTTTTTTTGTGGTTATTTGAATAATTATAAATTATTACGATTGATATTGTTAAAACTACTGTGCTAATTAGAATTATCGCCCATTTTGGCAATTTAGGGGGATCTAGTCCTTTTTCTTCTTTTTCTTTGAAAATTTCGAACTGTGTACTTGCTGTTGCGGTCCCTCCCTGATAAATTACTTGGATCCTACCAAATAATTTCCTTCTTTTAAGTTGCTTGTAGGGTATGTGTGGTTATAGGTTTTATTCTTTAAAACCGCTATTGTTTCGGTTTTTTCACTTATTGTGTTTCCTTCAAAATCTTTTATTTCATAGAGGACCTGAACATCTACTTTTTCTTCCCTTCCGGCTTGTAGCAAGAAAATTTATGTTTTGAGGTTCTTTCCAATTTTTATTCTCCTGTCTTCGTCTAAGATTTTTACTCCTATGTCGAATAGAGCTGCTTTTGAATTTACATTTAGAGCAAAAGGAACTTCTATTTTTCCGTTATCTTTTTCTGTAGTAAGCGTTATTTTTGTCGTGAAAATTCCTGTTTTGTTAGGGGTGTTTATATTAAAATCCACTATTTTTGTGCCTCCTTTTTCTATTGAAAGAGTGTTTTTTTCGAAATTTAGCAGACTCTTTTCTTTAGGTTCGATTTTTACAGTTTTTGTTTCGTTTCCAGTATTCTTTATTGTTATTTTTGATGTTCGATTTACTCCGACTGTTGCTTTTGTATTATATGATTGAGGGATTGTTTCGATAGGAATTTCTTCTTCAGGAGGTTGAGAGATATACCCGTCTCCACCACCGGCTCCACCTCTAGAGCCGCCACCTCCAGTTCCGCCGCCATCTTGTGATTCTTTTTGGCCAGTGAATATTGTCTTTAAAGGAGTCCCTCCTATAGAAAACTCTCCTTCGGTTTTTTCTCCTATATTGAAGACGTCTTTTCCGGATTTTGTGTATGCAGAGATTTGCGGTAGTGCAATTAGAAATACAGTTATTAAAATTAGTATTAGCACCTTCTTTTTCTTATTTATAGATTGATTTTTTTATTTTAATAATTATCCCACTATGAAAACGATGTTTTTCCGTAAGATCCTCCTTTTCATGAATCTGGATGTTAAATTTTGTAAAAACCTTTTTATATGCTTACAGCCTCACATTATTATGATGAAAAGAGGCATGCTATTGTTTTCTGTATTCGTTGCTATATTCTTAGCTTCTTTATCAGCTGCTGCTTCAGTTGGCGATAATTTGCCTGTCCAAATTCAGGCTACGAATAATAATGGGAATATAGTTACGGGGACTTTTGATTTTACGGTGAATATTTCGAATTCGGCGACGAATACTTGTGACCCTTCAAACATTGTATATTCAAACAAAACTACAAGAACAACTGATAATCGGGGAATTGTAAGCTATCAGTTAAAAAATGTAGGGCTTGATTTTGATGAACAATATTGGTTTTGTTATTACAGGGATGGAAATTTGGAAGATACTGTGAAGATGGGCCGGACTCCTTATGCGTTTAGTTCTGAAGGCCTACAAACAAGCGAAGGTTTTATACAGAATGTTTCCGACATAAATGGTTCTGACATAACTAATGACTTGAATTGGATAAACTCTTCGCAGGTCGGAAGTGCTAGTTATTGGAACCTTTCCGGAAGCGACTTATTCCCCGAAGATACTAGTTATAATGTTGGTATTGGGACTGATAGTCCTCAATACAATTTGGTTGTTTACGAATTTAATAGCTCAGAACCTAATTATCTTCAATTTACTA
>JBDGRI010000011.1:0-1810 GCA_042218235.1 Candidatus Pacearchaeota archaeon | reverse complement strand
GTAGGACGTCAGGTTTTGGTCCTGGAAATCCTGGTTCGAATCCAGGCTCCCGAGCTACTGGATTTCGAACTACTTAAGCTTGCCTAATTAAGGCAAGTTTTTTATTATCAAATAAATTAAAATATAAAAAATAAATCCATCATATGGAGATAAGTTTAGCAATACCAAACTACAACGGCGGAGATTATTTAAAATCTACTCTTGACTCTATCTCAGCAGATTAGTTTGAAGATCTATATGTCTTAGATGATAATTCTTCTGATAATAGTAAAAAGATTGTCAAGGAAAATTTTTCTGACTTTGAATTTATACAAGGAGGCAATAACTTAGGTCCAGCTGGAAATAGAAATAGAATACTCAAGCAAGAGTATGGTGATATAATTTTATTTTTGGATGCAGATATGAAATTGAAGACAGAAAATATAAAAGAGAAAAATAAAAATATATTTGAGAGTAATGAAGAACTTGGCATCATCGGGGGTAAGATAATCACACTAGAAAATGACCAGATGTTTTGGAATTACGGACATGAGTTACACCCTGTTAAAGATGCAAAAGGTGAAGTTATACTTAAGTAGGCTCAAGAACAAAGCAAAATTGGTAATCAAGAAAAAGTAGATGAATTAAGAGAAAAATATAAAGATATAAATTTAAATTTAGAAATTAGATTTGGAAAGGACAAACAAAGAGAAGTTGATTGGGTTTCAGAAGCTTTTTTGTTCATAAGAAGTGATATATTTGAAGAAGCAAATGGTTTTGATTCTAATATGACCTATCACGCTGACCAGGATTTAGCTAAAAGAGTAAGACAACTGGATTATAAGGTAAAGTATACTCCTAACTTAAAAGCAAAACACTTAGATATGGATACCTTTGGAGAAAATAGAGAAAAACAAATAAAAGAAAAAGTTTTTTATTTTTTTAGCAAACATTGGGAAATGTCTAGAAAGGTGTTTGATCAGTTATATTCTTGGTAAATTAACTAGTTAAAACAGTTTGAGTTTAGTGCAACAAAGAAGGTTTAGAAATTATTAATTTCCAAAGTTTCCAAGATTTGATTAAAGATCAGTTTGTCTTTTTTGTTGTTTACCATCATTTTAAATTCAAAGTGATCATTATCTGAATCTGATAAAGTAACCTTGATTATTTTTTGTCCTGACTCTTTAATCATTCCAGAGATTTTTTTACCTTGATATCCGTCTATTTTAATTTCTTTTACTTTTTTATTTTTATAATTCTTTTCACTAGAAGACATAAATGATTTTATGACTAAGGTTTTAGCAACTTCCTTCTGTATACATCTACCTGGATCCTTCCCCAAAGTCTCCTTGTAATTTTTAAAGTATTCATTTTTTTTGCAAAAAGGTATAGCTGAAACTCCTCCTCCATCAATACTACCTCTTTGTATCCAGCTGGGAGGGTGACGAAGACTAAAATTATAACTCACCCCTTTTATTTCCTCAGTAGAAAATTTTACCCAGTCATTTGTTCTTATAATTGAGGTGGTTTTTACATTTGATTTATTATTTTTTTTGAACGTTTTGATTAGAAGATCGATTTGTAGTAGTTGTAAAATAAAACAAAAAACCACCAACTCCAATAGCTAAAATTAAAATAATAAAAATTTGATTTTTCTTGGTCATTATAATTTATTTAAGTTTTTATTAAGTTTAAAGTAGCACATATTTTAGTATATTACAAGTAAAAATGTCAGTTCGAATTTGGTGCAGTAAAGGGAGCTACTAAATTTCGAAATACTTAAGCTTGCCTAATTAAGGCAAGTTTTTTATTATTAAAATAACTTCATCAT
>JBDGRI010000010.1:10074-17382 GCA_042218235.1 Candidatus Pacearchaeota archaeon | reverse complement strand
AATCGGATACAATAACAGCAACTGCTACTGCTGTATAAGCTTAGTTTTTTCTTTTGTTAATTGATCTATTAAGGAAAAATATTTAATAAAAAAATATAATTTATTAACATGTTAAAGAAAGAGGGAAAGATCTTAATAGTATCACTTGTAGCTCTAATTATACTCTCACAATTTTCAAGTGCAACTTTAGGAATAACTCCAGCAAGAGTAGAAAGAAATTTCAAACCAGGCTTAGAGAGCGAATTCACTTTCTCTGTAAGCTCAGATAAACCCAACCAAGAAATAACCATCTACAAGAGAGGAAATCTCGAAAAATATGTAACATTAAGTAAAAAAACAATTCATGGTGCGGGAAGATTTCGTGCAAAAGTCAACTTACCTGAAGAAATTGGAGAACCCGGGGAACACGAAATAATAATCGGGGCAAAAGAAAAGATTGACAAAGAGGTTGTAACAGTGGGGACCTCCTTAGCCGTACAGGCAGTAATGAGCTACTTCGTTCCATACCCAGGAAAATATCTAGATTTAAAGTTTAACCCTAAAAGTGCAAACCAAGGCGAAACCATTCCCATGATAATGGAGATTTCTAACGAGGGAAAGCAAAACGTTACCATGAAACCAAGAATAGAAATCATGAAAAGCGATGGCAAAAAAATTGAAACAATAAAATTAAGTGAAAGGACTTTACCGGAGGGAGAAAGCATAAAACTACAGGGGACATTCAATACTTCAGGACACCATCCTGGAAACTATCGGGCAAAAGCAATAGTGGATTACGCAGGAAAGTCTACAACAGAAGCAGGAAATTTCACAATCGGACACTTGTTCGTAAATGTTACGGGCCAAACCAAAAACACAACTGTGGGGGGAATAAGAGAATTCAATGTAGAAGCAAAAAGCGAATGGGGAAGGACAATTGATAACGTTTATGCAGATGTAGAAGTAATTGAAAACATAAGCTCCAGAAAAGTATTCAGAACAACTCCTAAGGATATGGGGCCATGGGAAAAGGCAAATCTAACCGGATACTTCAACACAAAAAACATGACTCCTAAAACTTATGACACGCGAATATTTTTAAATTATAGGGAAAACCAAACAGTAAAAAAGGGCGAAATACAAATAACTGAAAAGAAAAATAAATCCGGAAAAATTCCTACGCCTGTAATAGCCGGACTAGCAATAATTATTTTAATAATGCTTATTTTCATAATAGCAATGCAAAGGAGAAATAAAGATGAAAAAGACTAACATAGTTTTACTAGTGTTTGCACTATTGGTGTTAATAGCCTCGCTATATTCGTTTAGTCAAACCTATTTCGTTGTTGAAAAAAAGAATCTCAACACTTCTATACAAATAGGGAACACTACCGGAATAAATCTCGAAAATGAAAGCCTTGCATTTGGCCGAATGATGCCAAAAACAAGCGTACAAAGACACATCGAAATAAATAATCCTTATTCAAACCACTTGTTAGTAAATCTCACGACAAGAGGAAATATATCAAACTTCATTTTTCACAAAAACATGGTTAGAATAGAGCCTTCAAAAACAAAAGAAATAGGTGTCGGAGCAAAAATCCCTAAAAACCTGACAAAAGGCAATTACTCGGGAAAATTTACAGCAATAATGAAAAAACGACCTTTCTAATATAAACAATAAAGGACCTCTAAAATAATAACAGGAGACTGCTCTTTCTAAATAATTAAATTAAAAATAAAAGCAATAAATAATGGAGACATAGTAGGAACTAATAATCCTAAAATACTTAATAAAAATTTCAAAAACAAAACACGGAACCTGAGAAGGGACCAAACAATTTAAAGTGAGATTCCATAAAAAAGACTCACCAAAAACCCTCCAAAACGCCGCTTCAGAAAAATACACCTTCTAACAAAAAGCACCTTACCAAGACACAAGAGCAGTAGTCTCTGAAAAATTCAATGCCAAAAAATCTCCCCTGAAAGAAATAAAAAAACCGCTAATGATAGTCCTGCTAATACTCCTTCTAATCACAATAGCAGCAATAGTCTACCTCATCACCCGACAGGAAGATAAAAAAGAAAGCGAAGAATTTGATGTAAAACAACAACTAAAAGAAACCTGGAAAAAAGTTAGTTAGACAAACTTCTATTCTGCTTAATCCTCGACTTCTCATCAAACTTTTTTTGCAAAACGTTATAACACTCTTCCGAACAAGCGCCGTTCAAAGCATACCTACACTCACGACATAAAACCGAAAGCCTATCGCAATCATAATTACGACAGTTTTTGTACAAATCAGAAGCTTTGCCACAATACTCGCAAGCAGTTATGGGATGGTCTTTATTTTGGTTCATAGAAGTCACAAGCCTCTTGTCAAAAACAAAAAGCCTTCCATCCCAGACAGTATCAGGATATTCCTGACAGAAACCTATAATTCCTCCTTCCAACTGCTTAACATTCTCAAAGCCTTTTTCTTTCAATAAAGCTGAAGCTTTTTCGCATCTAATCCCCCCGGTACAATAAATAACAACCTTCTTGTTCTTCTTGTCTTCAATCTGATCAAGCTTTTCTGGAAATTCCCTGAATGTTTTTGTATTCAAATGCGTTGCCCCCCGGAACTTACCGACATTATACTCATAATCGTTCCTAGTATCCAAAAGCAAAACATCTTCCCTCAGATTTCCGTTCTCGTCGTAAAGACTCAAGAATTCGTCAGGAGTTATATACTCGCTTCTTTTATTCAAATCCACATCTCTTTTTATGGCAACAATTTCATTCCTATGCAAAACTTTCAATTTATTAAACGGAACTTCCAAACATTTAGTTTCTTTAAACCTGAGATCGGAAAATTTTTCATGAGACTGAATAAAATCTTCAAAATTTTCTACTTGCTCAAAACTTCCGGAAATACTCCCGTTAATGCCTTCGTTACTAATCAAAACTCTTCCCAATATACCTTCAGATTCACAAAACCTTCTAACTTCTTTAACAAGCTTCTTAGGATTTTCTACATCTGCAAACTTGTAAAAAGAAGCTACTTTATAATTTCTTTGACTATCTTCCATACTAAAACAGCATAAATGACTTATTTAATTCTTACGCCTCTTACAGAAAAATTTTACCTTAATTTTTAAATAAAAACCTTTAAAAAAGAAAAAATCCATTTATAAATGCATGGCAACAAAAAAAGCAACTTCCAAAAAGTCCACAGCAAAAAAATCAACGACAAAAAAATCTTCTAACCAAACTTCCACGTATAATGTTCAGAACATAGTAGCAACTACTGCTTTAGGAAAGCCAGTTCCTTTAACAAAACTTGCTAGAACACAACCTAACACTGAATACAACCCGGATGTTTTTCCTGGACTAATCCTTAGAATCAAAGAACCAAAATCAGCAGTTTTAGTTTTCTCTTCAGGAAACTTGGTTTGTACAGGAACAAAATCAACAGCACAAGTAAAAAAAGTTATAGACACAGTTATTGAACAGTTAAAGAAAATCAATGTAAAAATAACTGAGAAGCCAAAAATAACAGTGCAAAACATTGTTGCCTCTGGAACAATTCACTTAAAACTTAACCTAAACTTCTTAGCTTTAGAAATGGAAAACACGGAATACGAACCAGAACAATTCCCGGGCCTAGTTTACAAATTAGATGAACCAAGCGCAACTTTCCTACTTTTCTCTAACGGAAAACTTGTTTGTACAGGAACAAAAAACAAGCAACAATTGGAAGACAGCATGACACAACTTACGAAGAATGTCAAAGCTGCCTTAAAGAACCAATAAACTTCTTTTTTACTGAAAGTCAAAATGAATTTCTAAAGATATTTCACATTTATTAAAGTTTTAACTAGTGAATTATCAGAATTTCTTAATTCTTCTGCTACGGGTTCTTCAACCTTAAAATCAGTCCAAATAACTTTAATAGGATCTATAAATTCCAAAGCCTTCCGAAACTCACTTTGGAGTCTCTCGGATTCGGGCTTAAGCACTGCAAATGCTTTTTGATAATCTTTGTTAGCACGTGCATCCTGATAAGCCTTACGTGCCTGCTCAACCTTTCCGAAGCTAATAGGTTTATACAATGACATTCCTTCAGAAGCATTAAAATAATTCATTAGCGAAGATTTCGGCATTATTTCGCTATATTGGTAGATTCCATCCTTAAATTGATGGTTTATCTTTGGAACCTTCATGCCCCAATCTTTTCTATATTAATTTATTTTCAAACCTGCATCAGAATAAAATATATCGCCATTCCCACTATAACCTACATTAAAATGAAGTTGAGCTATATTACTCTCTCCGTTTTCGAGAGGATTTCTGTCCGACACTATATTAAAATAACCTTCAGATACGGTTTTCCTAGATTAATTGTCATAACAGACCAACCAATATTAGTTTTAAATATTTTATTGTTGTAATTATCAAGAATCGACACTCAAGAAAAACGGAAGTTTCATCTTTTAAGGCATACAAATTTATAAAAAAGCCAATCCCTATTAAGAATAAGAGGTTTCTAAAATGGCTGATGACGGAATGCAAGCTAGCGAAAAAGAGGAAAAAAATAGACAAGAAGAACTTTTAACAGAAGCTAAGAATTACTTTGAAGCTTACAAAAAGCAAATTCTTGAAGAAAAAAAGGAAGGCGGCAAGGCACTTTATTTGGACTTCCAATCAATTTCCGAATTCTCAAAACAACTAGCAGATGAAATTTTGGAAAACCCCGAGGAAACACAAAAAATTATCGAACAAGCAATGGAACAATCTCCTTTAATTGAAAGTGCAAGAATTAGGTTCCAAAACCTTCCAGAGTCTCAAGTAATAAAAATAAGGGAATTAAGAGCCAGGCATCTTGAAAAAATGATTTCTATCGAAGGTATTATCCGTCAAGCCTCCGACGTCCGACCACAAGTTGTTAACGCAAAGTTCGAATGTCCAAGCTGTGGAACAATTATCTCGGTTTTACAAAAGGACAAAAAATTCACTCATCCATCAAAATGCTCTTGCGGAAGAAAAGGCGATTTCACAGTAGTCTCCAAAGAAATGGTTGACACACAAAGACTTGTTTTAGAAGAATCTCCTGAATCCCTAGTAGGGGGTGAACAGCCAAAAAGGCTAAACGTTTTCGTTAAAGAAGATTTAGCGGAGCCCCACATGGAAGAAAGAACAACTCCCGGTTCTAGAGCCAACATTGTAGGCGTTTTGAAAGAAGTTCCCGTCCCTTTACCTACAGGAGGCCTTTCAACAAAATTCGAGTTAGCAGTAGAAGCAAACAACTCAATACCCTTAGAAGAAGCATTCGAAGAACTAGAAATTTCTGATGAGGACGAAAAAGAAATTCTCGAACTTTCCCAAGATCCTCAAGTATTCGACAAACTAAGGGACAGCATGGCACCAAGCATTTGGGGACATAGCAACGTAAAGAAATCATTAATTTTACAACTATTTGGAGGGGTTCACAAAAAAATGTCCGACGGTTCAAAAACTCGTGGGGATATTCATATATTACTCATAGGTGATCCCGGTGTAGCAAAGTCGGTAATTTTAAGCTTTATGTCCAACATAGCTCCAAAAGGACGTTATTTAGTAGGAAAAAGTGCTTCGGGAGCAGGTTTAACAGCTTCTGTAGTAAAAGACGATTACCTAAAAGGCTGGAGCTTAGAAGCAGGAGCAATGGTTTTAGCAAACAAGGGTTTAGTCTGTGTTGACGAGTTAGAAAAAATGGATTCTTATGAAAGAAGTACTATGCACGAAGCCATGGAACAGCAAACCGTAACTGTATCCAAAGCTAATATTCAAGCTACTCTAAACGCTCAAACCTCAGTACTAGCAGCTGCAAACCCAAAATTTGGACGTTTCGATCCTTACCAAGCAGTTTCTCAACAAATTGACCTTCCACCGACTTTAATTAACCGTTTCGACATTATTTTCGTTTTAAGAGACTTGCCTGACAAAGACCAAGACGCATATGTTGCAAAACACGTTTTGAAAGAACACGAAAAAGGCGGAGATGCAAACTCAATAATTCCTCCTGAAACAATCAAAAGATTTGTCGCCTATGCAAAACAAAAAGTCCAACCTTACTTATCTGAAGAAGCCTCGGGCGAATTGAAAAACTTCTATATAGAGTTGAGGAATAGTCCTGTATCTTCAGAATCAGGCCAAAGACCAATCCCGATCTCCGCCAGACAACTTCAAGCACTAATAAGAATGTCAGAATCCGCGGCTAGAATCCGACTAAGTGACACAGTCACAAAACAAGATACCGACATGGCTATAGAAATAATGAAGTTCTACTTGGCCCAAGTTGGCTATGATTACGAGTCACAAACATTCGATATAGATAGAGTTTCAAGTAAGTTTACCCACTCTCAAAGAAACAAGATTTTCACGGTAAAAGAAACCATCCAAGCATTGTCGCAAAAACTCGGAAAAGAGATACCAATGGAAGAAATTCACAAAGACCTAGCAGACAAAATGTCCGAAAACGAAATTGATGAATCGATTGAAAAACTAATAACAAGTAATGAAATTTACAGACCAAAACACGGATATATCGGAGTGTTTTAGATGAGAATTAAAAAACTAAATTAATAGCAAGAAGACATTATTAAAAAAGACATTTAAAAATGAAGAAGAAGTTTACGAAAATATATTAAATGCCTTTAACTAAGATAAAGTAGAAAATATCTAAAATGAAAACAAAAATTAAACTAAAAAGCCTTGGCGGTTCGGCGGACAGGAAAAAGCCGATCTTAGAGAAATTTTAAATAGCGTGATAAGGGGGATCGTTTACTGAAAAACAATGTTTTTCTACCGATAGAATGGCAGAACAAAAATTCAAAAGAAACATTGCATACAAACTCCGAGTCGGGGATATACAAATGGGCAAACCCGAGTATAATGAAAACAAACTCCAATTCCTTGAACTAGGGGATAAAAAGATCTACCGGGTAAATGTTGCAGGAAATATTGTTGACAAATACCATAACGACGAAAAAAATTTCATTTTCTTCACTGTGGACGACGGAACTGGCCAGATGCAAGTAAAAGCCTTTGGAGAAGACCTAATTCACGACTTCAAAAACCTAGGGCACGGTGAAACTGTAGTTGTAATCGGAGTTTTGAGAAGCTGGAACGACAACCTATACATTTCCCCCGAAATAATGAAAAAACAAGACCCGAAATACCTAATGGTCCGAAAACTAGAAGTAGAAAATGAAAGAGACCAAGAAATTAAACAACAGCCTGCCACATCGTCTGAAAGCCAAGGCCAAGAAGCCGAAGAAGCACCAACAGAAGGAGGCGAAAACCAA
>JBDGRI010000010.1:0-10064 GCA_042218235.1 Candidatus Pacearchaeota archaeon | reverse complement strand
AGGTTCACAAAAACCACTAAAAGACCAGGTCCTAGAAATGATAAAAAATGCTGAGGACGACGGTGGAATAGAAAAAGAAAAAATCGTAACTGAACTCAGGGATGCTTCACCGAAAATGGTCAACGAGGAAATCCAAAACCTTCTTGAAGAGGGAATAATTTTCGAACCAAGACCCGGTAAAGTTAGGTATTTGGGCTAAAGAAACCTTTTTTAACATGAAAAACTCTTCTTTATATGGGAAACTACACAATAGAAATCTCCAAAAAAGAATATGAAGGCATGAAAGAAACTATAGAGATACTTCAAGATAAAGAAGAAATCAATCAAATACTAGAAAGTGAAAAGGATATAAAAGAATGAACACAAAAGAAGTTGATTCTGTCGAAGACCCATAATGGCATATAAAGTCACAACAACCAAGACTTTTTCTAAAGAATTCAAGAAACACAAAAAAGACGGCGATTTAATCAAGGCACTAGTTAAAAGATACAATAACTAAAAACAAATCCTGAAAAAGCCGGCGGAAATCTCTCAGGAAAATTAAGTGGCTACAAGTCAACAAGAATTATTAAAAAGTTTAGACTAATTTTTAGAATAGAAGAGGAAAAAGTTTACCTTATATCCTTAAAACACCGAAAAGAAGTTTAAGACTAATTCTGCTTCAAATTACTGGAAAAAATTGATTCGATTATAAATAATTCTTTTCCAAAAATTCGGAATTGTCCTTAGAGGGAGCTTCCTCCCACTCTTTAGACTCGGAATCCAAATCATCAAAACCCAGACTGGATTTAATTTCGTCTAATTCCCTCTGTATTTTTGACAATTTACAAAAAATTTCTTTCTTACTTTCTTGCTCCAAAGTTTCTGCCCCCATAATAAAGCTAAACCAAAATTCTACTTAAAATTATCGCACCCAATAAAAATACTTAAAAACCTTCTATTTCTTGATTTAATATGGAGTCTTACAACCAACTATTAGACAGAGCATATGAGCAAGTAAAGCAGCCTGAAACTTCAGGAGAAAGATTTGAAATTCCTCGAGCCAAAGGCCATACAGAAGGAAAGAAAACAATAATCGACAATTTTGCCCAAATAACTTCTTATCTAAAAAGAAAACCTGAACACCTTCAAAAATTCTTATCGAAAGAGTTAGCAACCTCCGGCTACAAGGAAGGTGAAAAACTAGTAATGAACAACAAAATCTCAAGCGGAAAAATCAACAACAAAATCGAGCAATACGTAAAGGATTTTGTAAAATGTAAGGAATGCGGAAAGCCCGACACTGAAATAACGAAAGAAGACAGAATTCCTTTCATCCACTGTTTAGCTTGTGGTGCCAAACACCCTACAGAGAAGATATGATTGGTAGAAAAAATTCCTATTTCATTTTTGATATTAATGGTCGATCTAAAATTCTTCAGTTAATAATCTTTCGATATTATTGTAAGTCGCAGTAAAATCCTTCCAGAAGGAACCAGGCCTATAAAAGCCGCTCTCTTCAAACCATCTATCTGCATAATTACTAATATAGTCGGAAGTATTTACTGGGTCTTTGATTACTTCTGGAGCCGTATAAATATTAATCCCTAGCCTTAAAGCACTTTTAGATGTAGACATAACACAAGCATGTTTGTTTATGCCCATTAAAAACATGTCCTTAACATTTAAATCCCTGACGCTTTGAACAGCATTATGATTAGAAAATCCATTAAAAGAGAACTTCCGAAAATCATACCCATAAGGAACATTCCTAAGCAAAGAATCAAGTTCATAAATTGTCTCTGGATGGCCTTGATATTGAAAGTTCAAAACAGGCAAATGGTTCTCAGCACAATACTCTAAAATCTCTGATTGGAACTTGATTAATTCTTCTCTGGACCTCCTAGTATGAAAGCGCAAAAAAGAATCTTGCATGTCAATCAGTGCTACTGCCTTATGACGCTCCATTTCTATAATATTAGTAAAGATGAAAGGATCTTAAATTTTTTCTATGTTTCCAAAAAATAAAGATTTGAGATTTAATTAGGTCAAAGAAGCCACTATAAATAATTTAGATACCTTTAAAAACACTAAAAAACACGCCTCAATGTTCTAGATAAATAAAATCGGAGGTAAAAATGGCTATACAAGGACGGTGTATGAAATGTCAAGAACAAAAAGACATGAAAAGCCCGGCAATAAATCAAACCAAAAAGGGCGGATTCATGGCAAAAGGTTCTTGCCCTGACTGCGAAACGACGTTATGTAAAATAATGTCAAAAGACAAAGCAGAAAAAGCAGTTTCTGACGGCGAAGCCGAAAAGAACTACTAACCTCAAGTAAAGGTTTAAAAATATTCCATTAGGAAAGCCGACCGTAGGAAAACTTCGTTTTCATCGAAAATCTTTTAACTTCTTCTTATTTTTTTATTCCACATGTTAGTTAATGTAATGGACTCTTATAGAAATGTAGTAGCTATCTGTGATTCAGACCTACTCGGAAAGTACTTCGAAGAAGACAAATTCCAACTAAACTTAAAAGAGAGTTTCTATGGCGGAGACGAAAAAAACGAAGAAGAAGCCCTAGAGATTATCAGAAACCAAAAAAAGGAAGACTCGACCTTCAATATAGTCGGGCAAAAATCTATCCACACAGCAATCAAGTCAGGAATAATAACCACTGACATGGTCAAAAAAATCCAAGGCGTCCCTTTCTCAATGGTTTTGCTGTAAAACAATAATTCTTAAAAACCCCCTTCTAATTCTCGGTCATATGGCAGACCTATCCGATGTTACAATTGGAAGCGAAGAACCCAAAAATCAAGTAATTGAAAGTGCAAGAATCTATTTGAGAAATTTAGAAGAATCAATCATTGGGAAATTCTTAATATTCCCAGAAAGCGTTAAAATTTATGATTCAGAAGAAGAACAATGGGTACCTGCTAGACTCGGGAAGCACAAGGACAAAAATGGAAACGAATATTTTTTCTTAGGAACTCTTGGACACCAAGAAAATTTAAAAAAAGAGGAAAAAAATTCAGCATTCTATACAGGAACCGCCAAAAATCCGAAATCCAAAGAGAAAATAAATACATATATTCACATTCAAGAAGGAAAAATTTTAACGGAAAACAAAAATTATGAAAGCCTTCCAATACTAAAGAAAGAGCGAGAATATAAAAATAAGAAAGAGCGAAAGTATGGATCTCCAGAAAGCGGCACTACAGAGTTGTTTTACGGAGGGCATCCGAGGAACGGAAACGCCTTAGAAGAATTAAACGAAAACAATAATTTAATATTTGCTGATCCAAAAGATTTCCTAGACAACTACTCCCCATTGTTCTAAACCACCACTTTTAAAAAGAGACTAAAACTTATTCTAATATGGGAAAGCCACAACGAGATGATAATCAAGATGAACAAAAAGTAACTCGGGCTCCTTTGCCAGGTGAAGGGAACGTCATAGGAAAAGTCGAACAAAGACACGGCGGCAATAAAATGAAAGTAAACTGCACCGATGGCAAAGAAAGAAACTGTAGGGTTCCTGGAAGGCTAAAAAGAAAGCTTTGGCTAAGGCCCGGGCATTACGTAATCGTAGAACCATGGGAGCTAGAACCAGACACAAGAGGAGACATAATCTTAAAGTACAACAAAACCCAAGCGCAATGGCTGAAAGAGAAGGGCCATACTGAAGGTATTGAAGAAGAAGAGTTCTAAAAAATCAACCATAAAGATTAATTTTGGACCCAAAAACCTTATAATCCTAAATTCTGAGTTTATAATATGAGATCAAAATTAGTTGAAAAGCCAATAAAAATGAACAGGGCAAAGCCTCAAATAGAGAAAGAGCTAGATGTCAAAATGTCCAACAGAGGAAAAGAGTTCTTTATAGAGGGAGAGGCAGAAAGCGAATATATAGCTGTAGATATTATGGATGCAATAGACTTTGGATTTCCCATTCCAACAGCCCTTCAAATACATAAGGAAGACCTAATCTTCGAAAGAATCAATATTAAAGACCATGCAAAAAATAACAAGGTAGAAATTGCAAAAGGAAGAGTAATAGGCAGTAAAGGGAAATCCTTAAGCACGCTTACAGAAGTTACTGGGTTTGCATTTGAGGTAAAAGAAAAAGAAGTTGGAATAATAGGCCACCCGGAAGAAATGAAAAACGTTCTAACAGGAGTGATTTCAATAATAAGAGGAGCAAAACACTCTAATGTCTACTCTTTCCTCCAAAGAAACAAAGAAGGCCCAATTTGGGACCTAGGCCTAAAGGAAGGCATAGAAAAAGAAACAGATTAAAAAAGATTTAAATAGCATTTGAAATAATCTCTCTAATAAGTCCCCGTAGCTCAGCGGTCAGAGCACATGGCTGTTAACCATGGAGCCGGAGGTTCAAATCCTCCCGGGGACGTTCTTTAGAATATCGATTTGAACCGGTGGTTTATTGTGATTTTTCGCAAGAAAAAGCGCAATAGGCTGAAACTTGTTTCTAAGCCCAAATCCTCCCGAGGACGTTCGAAAACTTCCAAAAATTCGAACGTCACGATAGTAATCTGTGATTTCTATCCGGTTGGAACGTTAAAATTCTTTCAAATCTTAAATCCGCTAATTCGATTTTCTTCGTAATCTCTGCTTTCGGTTCGATCGGGGACGTTCTTTAGAAAAAAAATCAAACTAGGGACGTATTTTTCGCTTCTATAATTGAAAAAGACGTTCCGATAGTAATCTGTGATTTCTATCCGGTTGGGACTTATTTCCATCTTAAATTTTAAATTACTCAAAAAGCCTTTTCCGGTATTTCAATACTGGAAACTAAAAACCCAATTTTAATTACAACGATAATTAAGTTAAATCTCTTAAAATTAACCACTATATAATTACATCAAACCAAAAAACTTAAATACTTATTTTCCTAAATAAAAATTATGAAAAAGAATATGGCAAAAACCATGGAAAGGCTAGAGATTGACGAAGGAATGAAAGGCCTAGTAAGACAAATGTGGAAACACTGTTACCGGACAAGCAATAGTTGTGAAGGTGACAATAATGAAGGGTATGCTTACGTAATATTTTCTGAAGGAGATGGCTGGTTCGAAAATAACGCACACTTTTATGGATTGAATAAAAAAGAAAACGGTGAATGCTGCGAAAAATATCAACAGGAAATAGAACAAGAAATGGTGGAAGCGGGATTTAACCCCAAAAAATTTCCTAATGATCCAAAACTATGCGGATACTGCGGAGCAGGAATGAACGGAAATCAAATTTACGAAGGAAAACTAACCAAAGAACCGTTTACTCCCGAAAAAATCAAAACCCATAAATCTTAGAATATTTTCGTCTTCTAAATGCTTCAAGAACTTTACGAGACATAATAAGGGAAACAAAAGAAACCAAAAAATCCTGATTTACTCGCATACACGCCCATAAAAAACAAACAACAACATTTATTAAATCTAAAAAATGGTTGAGAGTATGGTAAACGAAGAAATAAGCATCTCTAAAGAAGACCTAAATGAATTACTAAAACAGATAGAAGAAGTAAAATCCACATTGGAAATACTCCAAAACAAAGAAATGATGGGAGACATAGAAACTGATGAAAAGGCACAAAGCCAAGGCATAAAACCGAAAAAATTAGAACTTTAACGATAAACCTTATTATGGCTTCCTACAGAAACAACGATAATCAACTTACTCTCATCATCTATAAAATAAACCATTCTTAGATTCTTCCTCAAATAGCAAGACCATTTTCCCTTGAGCTTCCCTTTCAACTTGTGGGCATTAAGATTATTGCGAGGATCTTCCCTCAACTTCTTTAACTTCTTAACAATATCCTCACTTTTCTTACAATTTTCAAACTCTTTTTCTGCCTGACTTGTCCTGGCACTAAAATCATACATCAAAAAACAAACATGGAAAATTATTTAAGACTTTCCAAAACAAAATCTCTTTTTTCTCTTGGATATTTCTCAATAGAATACCTTAAAGTAATTCTTGACATACGGCCCACATTGTCACATACAAACCCAAAAACCCTGTGAGGAAATAAATTACTTGATTCTTTCAAAGCCCAACCAACTCCCTTATTGACAAGATAATGGCTATCTCCAGAAAGTTTAATTGTAAGATCGAAAACTTCATCTAAAAACTTACCTCTTCTAATTCCATAAATGAGGGAAACTATTGATGCTCTTCTTAAAACCCAATTATCTGAACTTGCCCATTCCTTAACGCATTCAATGAATTCCGGATACTGAACAAGAAAATCTCCCAAAGCATGAGTGCAAAAGTCATCACAATCTCTCCAATCTCTCAAAAAATCACCGACCCAATTTTCAAAAACATAAAAATCGCTTTTCTCAAAAACACCCTTCAAACGAAATGCCCAATCAAAAGAAATTGTCCTTTCTTCAATTTTTCCAGACTCAATCAGAATCCCACATAAACCAAAAATTTCTTTCTTGCTAAGGTCTTTGACCAGTTTAAAATAATCCGAAGAAATCTTCCTAACAACTGGAGTCCTAATTTCAAACCCTTCATTTCCGAACCAATTACTTTTTCTTGTATGAGAATTAACTTCAAGCTCTCCCCTTAAATCCTCCAAAATACCTTCATTTACATCTGCCATAAAAAACAAAATGGTTAAAGCTTTTTATTAATATCCATCAAACTAAAAACATCCCATCTTTATAAATTACTTTCTCGGAACCATCAGCCAATTTAGCCGTAACTTTTCTGTCACTAGTTGCAACAATATCCGTATGGACCGAGGAATCGTTAAAACCCATTTCCTCCCATTCTTTTTCAGTCGGTTTGGAAGGATCCCCGCTATAGCAATCAGCATAAGACTTTCCAACAGCTATATGTGTATTCCCATTTTCTCCACCAACATTTTCATCATACAGAGTATTAGCCATAAATTTAGTAATCCTTGAAACCCTCTTGTCAGTCAGCGAAAACTCCCCCACCTTATCAGCATTTTCTGTCTTAATAAGCTCTCTCAAAAACTCTTCTCCTTCTTCAGCCTTAGCCTCAATAACCTTTCCTTCCTCAAACCTCAAAAAAGCCCTCTTAACTAAATTTCCGTGAACATACAAAGGCTCTGTAAATTGTATCTTACCGGAAGTGCCTCTCCAATCAGGGCTCGTAAAAACTTCAAAACTAGGAATGTTGTGACCTGAACCTCCTACCCACCTTCGGTTCTCATCTAATTTAATCCATAAATCAGTTCCTTCAGCTTCTAAATGAAGGTACCTTATTGACATTTCACTAAGAGTTTTCCTGACCCGTTCAATTTCGTCCATGACTTTTCTCCATTCTGCTTTGGGGTCTTCATAATCTAAAAAACAAGCATTAATTATCTCGTTCCAATATTCCTCCAATGTAAGACCGGCTTCCTTTGCCATAGCCTCCGTACCATAAAAGGCAAGTGTCCAACTAAACTCTCCTCGATTCTCTTTTTGGTCTTTCCATTGCATGTACGGTTTCATTGACTCCTGGTTCTTCATTATTTTTTCAGGTGATATTCCTTTCATCTCGTGGGGATTGGCATCAGCATCAATTGCTATCGTATGATCTATTTCTTCTATCCTTCCTTTCAAAAGCTTCTCAGGAAAATAAGTTAACTGCTCTTCAGAGGCCAATTCAAAAAATTCTCTACTAAAATTATCCGGAATATATTTGATCAAAGGATGTCCTCCCGACTTCAAAACTTGTCTTCGCAAAGCATCAAGCATCGGCCTAGCACACTCGGGAACTGCAATAAAAACCCTATCTCCTTTATTTATTCCATTACCATCGTTCAAAGCAAAGTCTACTAAAAGTGAAGCATACTTGTCCAAAATTTCTTGAGAAGGTTCGTAACTATTTTGATTTTCCATAAGCCATAAAGAGAAGTACAATTTATAAAGATTACTAAAACTAAATACTATAGAACTCAGAATACTTATCTTCTAGATATTTCAAAAATTCTTGAGGGTTCAAACCACTCCCGCAAACTTGAGAAATGATCTCATCAGCCAAATATTTACGGCCTTTTTGATGGACATTTTCTTTTAACCATTCTCTCACCATGGAATAATTTCCATTTTTGATATCTTCTTCAAATTCGGGAACTTCCTCCTTAATCTTATTGTAAATTTGAGCTGCATAAACACTTCCCAAAGCATAAGTAGGGAAATAGCCAAAAGCCCCATGAGACCAATGAACATCTTGTAAAACCCCTTCAGAATCACTCTCAGGAACAATTCCAAACATTTGCTCCATCTTCCTATTCCAAATTTCTGGTAAATCCTTAACCTCGATATTTCCTTCAACCAAATCCAATTCAATTTCAAATCTCAAAATTATGTGCAAAATGTAATGCAATTCATCCGATTCAATCCTAATCAAAGAAGGCTCGACCATATTTATCTCTTTAATCAATTGCTCAAAGTCCTCAACCCCAAACGCCTCTTTAAACTTATCAAAATAAAATTCCCAGAAAGGCCTTCGTTTGGCCAACATAATTTCCCAAAACCTCGACTGAGACTCATGAATTCCAAAACTAGGAGCTTCTCCAAGGGAAGTGTATCTAAATTCTTTAGGTAGGTTGAACTCATAAAGACCGTGACCAGACTCATGAATTGTAGACAAAAAGCAGAATAGAGGACTATCCTTTATATTAGTGGTCACTCTTATATCTTCATACCCTGGCTGAACGCAGAAGGGGTGTTCGGCAATATCGAGCCTAGAAAATCCTTCACTCAAGCCAATCCTTTTTCTAACGTCCTCTGCTAACTTTAATTGCTTCTCTTTACTAAAGCCTTTACCTAGAAAGAGAGACCTTTTCTGATTCTTGTATTCTTGCGAACACTTAATTCTATTCAATATGTCTAAAATCCCTTTCTTCAATTCCTCAAACTTAGGCTTCAATTTCTCAACGGTCATACCTTCCTCAAAATCGTCCATCAAGCTATTATAAGGATGTCCTTCTAAACCAATATAATCTGCTTTTTTCTTATTCAATTCGACGAGTTTTTCTAAATGCGGCTTAAAGATACTAAAATCGGATTTCTGTTTGGCCTCCTGCCAAGCATCAAAAGCCAAAGAAGCCGCACGAGAAAATTCCTCGACAAATTCCGAAGGAAGCTTACGAGCTTTCAAAACATCATTGTAAAGCCTTTCAAACATTTTAGACTCATCCTCGGAAAGACTTTCTTTTCTCAACCTTTCTAAAGCATTAAACAATTCATCAGAAGCAAATTTTTCATGATTAAGTTTCTCAATCAAAGAAGATTGTTCTGCCCTGTCCTCATTGCCTTTTCTAGGCAAATAAGTCTCTAAATCCCATTCCAACATTTGATTAATCTGACTTAACAAAGCAAATTCTTTTTGATACTCATTAACTAATTTCAAATCCTCTTCTTTACCCATAAGGCAAAACTAAAACAACATTTAAAAAGATTTGTTTAATAAATCTCTAATGGTTTTTCAAATGTTAAAGAAAAAGAGGGAGAAAAACCGGGAAGAAAAAATCGAAAAGGCTGAATCAGATAAAGCCGAATATGTCGAACTAAAAAAATCCGGTATTCACAACAAAGGTCTCTTCGCAAAAAAATTCATTCCAAAAGGAACTGAAGTTATAGAGTACACTGGTAGAAAAATTACGAAGCGTGAATCCGATGAAATCTACGAAAAACAATTAGAAAAACACAAAAACGACCCCGAAGTAGGTTCTGTTTACATTTTCGAACTCAACAAAAAGTACGACATAGACGGGAACGTTCCAGGAAATATAGCAAAATACATAAATCATTCTTGCGACCCAAACTGCGAAACTGAAATTGTAGATAACAAAAAAATCGTAGTAACAGCCTTAAGAAACATACAACCCGGCGAAGAAATAACTTACAATTATGGATACGACATAGATAACTTCGAAGATCATCCTTGCTATTGTGGAACCGAAAGATGCATGGGCTACATAGCAGACGAAAAACTCTGGCCAAAACTTAGAAAAAAGCTAAAAGAAAAACAAAAATCTAGTTCTTAAATTATTAACCGATCAAATTCTTTTCTCCAAAACTATCCTCC
>JBDGRI010000001.1:1084-41920 GCA_042218235.1 Candidatus Pacearchaeota archaeon | reverse complement strand
TTCTTCAACATTCTCGACCATAACAAATCCTAGATTTTGCTTTTAAAAAATGTTTCTAAACTACAAAAATTTATAATCCTCCATGAATTAAAGTTAATATGGGAATTTTTGGGAGAAAGAAAAAGAACAAGGATTATGTAGATTTAACAAAGACACCTTCTTCGGGAAAAAAGACTGAAAAAAGCAAAAGGCCTTCCGTAGAACCTAAAGACGAAGTCTTGGATTTAACTAAATCCTCAAGCAAAGAAACTTACTCCAGTACTGAACCTTCGCACTCAAAAGAATTTACTGAAGAATCTTCTCAAGAAACAACGGGATTTTTCGGAGGATTCTTTTCGGGAAACACACAACCACCACAACAACCAAGTACCACTACCTCAAGTGAAAATGACCGGGAAAACTCAAAGAAATTATCTAGAATGACAGAAAAAATTGAAGACTTGTCAAACCAAATTTATCGTTTACAGCAAAGGGTAGAGGTTTTAGAAAGAAAACTCCAAACTGACAGAAGGCTTTAGTTAATTTTATTAAACTTTTTTTCTACACTAGAATATGAAAAGAGGATTGTTAGCAAGTTATGCGCTACTTTTTGCAGGATTTACACTAATTTCTTTGTCTGCAGGTTCGAGCATTGTAACCGGAAACGCAGTTTTCAACCAAGTTTCCGGAAGCATAGCTTCTTTTGTCGGTCTTGTTTTTGTTGGGGCTTCCTTAGGACTGTTTTTGGCTGAAGGTGGTTTGGAGCAAGAAGTTGAGAATGGCTATCATGTTGGACCATATAATCCATCTTTTCCCAACAAGAAAATTGAGAAAATTTCCAAGAAAGTCGACAAGAAACCACAAGTCAAAAAAGAGATAGATAGTTTGGCCAATAAATTGTATGAAGGAAACACTAATGCAGGAAGAGGTACAAAGAGACTTTTCTCAAATGTGTACTATATGAGAGGTGATACAGGAGCAAGGCTATTTTACTTGGATAAGGGAGATAATAGTTACGAAGTTCTGGGATATGCATATGGAGGAGGGCAAGGAAAAGGGAAAGATAAATCCGAAAGGCAAATAATCTCTGCCTTAGAGAACCTTCATGATAATGGAGAACTAGGATCTAAAGAAAAGGACAGTCTTGACAAGCTGAGGGAATTTTATGATAATGCCGGAAATTAGTAAGATCCTCTGTGAAAAAAATCTTCTAATATAAGCTTATCAGAGAGGTCTTTTAGGGTTTTGTTTATTGTTTCGTCTTTTAAATCTTTAACAATGATCATATTGCCCGGGTCGGCTAAATAGGATCCCGATTGATTCTCTCCTGTACTTTCATTTTTGTTAAATAGGTAGTTTACGTAAGATTTGGTTACGAAATTTCCATAGTAATCCTTGTTGTCCTTTATTATGCCTAATGTAGCAGCATCGTTTTGTTTGTCCACATTATTTTCTTCGGGCTCCTCAAACCAAAAATTGTACTTTCGGCTTTGCATTTTGTGTATTTTCATCAATACACCCACCTACCCGGATTTTATAAATCTTTCTAAAAATTTGTTATGAAAGAATAACAACATTAATTCAAATCTTTCCTCCATTTTTTGTTCTCTTTTGCTACAAATGCGTCAAGAACATACTGCAAAGCTTCAGCAGTTTCCACGGCAGTAAATTGAGAAGATTCAAGGCAAATTGGCCTGACTTTAATTTCTTTGTTTTTTATAGCTTGCAAAATCTCTTCAGAATAATTTCCATGGAACTTGTCCATCAAATTACGAATCATTTCCGGACTATAAGAATCAAGTTTGTTTTCAAAAGGCATGTAAGTTTCCATCATAAGCCGCGGGTCGTCTGCAGTATGAATTCCCTTGTAGTAAAAACCCTGTTGCTCGATCCAAAACATTTCATTTCCTTCTATATCTCCCCGAATAAGGCCCTCCGAAGCGGATAAATTCCCTTGGTTTCTATAAGTAATTTGGAAAAATCCCGGGGAATCTATGTAGTCGGCCTGAATTTTTTCGTGCTTCTCTTTCATTAAATTTGACTTTATGTTCTGAGCAACTTGGTCGAGACTTTTCATATTATTCAAGACTAAAAGGGGTTTTTATTATTTCTGTTTAGAAAAAAGAATTCAAAATTGAATTTCCGTTAGGTCCAAAACCATTGCCATTATTGCTAGGGTCTTTACCTCCGCCATTTCCACCATTGGAACTTCTTGAGTTTCCAGAGCTATCTGATGAAGTAAGAGCTGGAGAGGAGGTTGATCCAGAATTTCCGTTCGAATTTTCTGATCCTGGATTTGAGGAACCTTCATTGTCGGAACCAGCATTATCGGGTTTGTTGTCACTGGAATTGGCGTTAGAATTTGCATTTTCACTTGATCCCGCAGAGCCTTCTTTACCGGCCTGGTTTTGTCCTGAATTTCCTTCGGAATTTTCGGAACCTTTTGCCCCATTGTCAGCATTTTCTTTGCCTTGAGAGGCTGAATTATTTTTGTTTCTTCTTTCTGGCTGGCTAGGCAGATCGTCTTTTTCGGATTCTCCAGTATTGTTTTTACCCGATTTATTTGATTGGCCTTTTCCAGAAGTTTTGTTCAGTGCTTCGGAGATTGAAGGTTTTGCTTGTTCCGGAACCTTTTCATAAACTTTTTGCAAGGCTTCACTGTTTTTACTTCTTGAATTTTCTATCATTTCTTCGGCTTTAGGGTTCCCTGATTTTTCAGAAGTCTCTTTTGCTTTCTCTATGGTTTTCTCGTAGTTTTCTATTGCTTCTTGGGCTCTGTCTAGTCTGTCTCTTGCTGCTGCAACTTGGGCCTCTGCCAACCTTTCTTCAGCAAAATCAAGCCTCTTTTGAACTTTCTTTGTTTGGTTAAATGTTAATGCCAAGTTTATGCTTTCGAAAGCCCGGTCTAATCCATAAGCAAAGGAACCTGGACCGGCACTAGCCTTTCTTCTTAATCCTGGAGGGAGTGTAGAACGATTTTCTAGACCCGGAGGCAAATCTGTTTTGTTAGCTAATCCTGGTGGAAGTCCTGTAACATTTTCTCTTGTTTCGTTTTCTCCCGTGTCCTCTTGGGTTTGATTTGATTCGGTTTTGTTATTCTCGGTCTCGTTGTTTTTAGTTTCATTAGTTTTGTTTAACTCAATTGTTTCGTAAGATTCCAATGCATTGACTAGGCCTCCTCCTTGTGTTTTAGGTTCAAAACCTAAATCTGTTGCGTTTGAAATTATGATTTCTTTGGTTTCCGTTGTGGTTAACCCAGAATTTTCTGCAAGCAATAATGCAACTACTCCTGAGACATGAGGTGTTGCCATTGATGTTCCTGAAAGACTTTTGAAGCTTCCATCATTCCATGTTGAGGTTATTCTCACACCTGGAGCTACTACATCAGGTTTTACTCTTGCATCTGCTTTTGGACCACGGCTTGAGAAGTCAGCAACATTTCCGCTTCCGTCACTTGCTCCCACGGTAATTGCCCTATTAGAACATCCCGGAATCGTTATTGTGCCTGATTCCGGACCATAGTTTCCTGCAGCAACTACCGCAACCGTTCCCTGGGAAACTGCCTGGTCGACAGCTTCCGAAAGAATGTCATTGCCATCACAACTGTTTACTCTTGCTCCTAGGCTTAAAGAAATGACTTCTGCATCATTTTCAACAGACCACTCTATAGCACTTATAACATCGGAGGCAGTTCCGCTACCGTCGCTATTTAAAGCCTTAGCATCAAATAAATCTGCACCTGGAGCTACCCCTTTATAAGTAGAATCATCTGAAGAAACAATGCCTGCAACATGAGTCCCATGACCGTTTAAGTCATCAGTGCCCTCGCCCGTAAAGTCTCTTTGAAGTTCAGTTTGAACATTTTCGTTATTATCATCTATTCCGGTATCTATTATGGATACATCGATACCTTCGCCAGTTGTATTTGTCTCCCAAACTTGATTTGCTTTTATTTTTGAAGAACTTTCGTCTAAAACAGTAGAAACATTATAATTAGGCTCAACTCTTTTAACAAATGGCTTGTTTGCAATTGCTTTTGCAGCTTGCTTAGGAACCGAGACAGTAACAGCATTTACAATTTCAAATTTTTCACTAACATTAGCTCCCTCCGATTTGATATTACTTATTTGGGCTTGAGAAGGCCTTTCGTTTGTAACAACTATAGCCTCTACTTTCTCATTAGGGCCGGCATTATCAAACTTCTTGTTAAGTTCAGGGGTAATTCCTTGGGCTTGAGCGTTAACAACAGGAAAAACCATGAGCATACATACCAAAATCAAGATTGACTCTTTTTTCATGGATCATATAATTTTTCTTTGATTATAAGCCTTTTGGTTCTTTATTTTTTCATCAAAAACTTTTGCAAAATAATTCATTGATTCTTCTATGTCGATTGGCTCATTAATCGGTTTTTCAATGCTCACAAAATTTTGGCCTTTTTTGTATTGTTTTTCGAATTCTTCGTAAAAACTAGAGATTATTCCTAAAGGTCTTCCATAATTGGCCATGTTTTCGTAACTAAAAGTCTGATTGGATTTTTCGGGATTTGTACAAATGTAAAGTCCTCTGTAAAAACCCTCGTCTATAAATATCGAAAAGTCTTCAAAATATTTCTCTCTTTCTGGCGAAGCCATAAATGTTGCCAAACCTTTGCTAGCTCTTTCTATGGGAGCTTTTAATTCCACAGGCAAATTAGACCTTACTTCTTCGAGTTTTTCCTTAATCGAGCTCATAAAACCACTTCAGGACAAGTCTTTAAAAGCCTTTTTATTCGAGATTTAAACTTTCCAAAACTACCCTGTCAAAATCATAAAGTTTCTTTTGCTCCAAATCATAGAAACAATTTTCGTATTTGTTCTTCTCGTTTTCGAACCCAAATAAATTCTTATGAGTCAAATAAATCTGAGATTTCAAAGGCTTTCCAGGGTAACACCACAAAATCCACTTTTCATGACCTTGAATAAAATCATTCCTAAGATTAACTTGGCCTTTAACAATCAAATAAAACATAAGTGTTTCTTCCAAAAGAAAATTTAACTGATTCTCACCTTTCCCTCTTCCCATTCTCTCTAAGTCTTCTTTAACATGTTTTTGAAATTCATTGTCTTCTTTGTATTTCTTTTTTAACTCTCCTAGAAGTGTCTTGAAATTGTAGTTTTCTACTTCAAGAACTGTCTGATTCCAAGTCGAAAAATTAAATCCCTTCTTTATTTAAAACGGGTTTTTATCGAGAATTTTTAAGAACTCATGCTTATGTGAAAGTGTCTGAGTAGTAAACTTTTTCTTCAAGCTTGCCGCTTTTAAATCGGAGTTAAAGTAAAGATAATCGCCATAAATAAAGTTCACTCCCATGAGTGGCTTTGTAACTTTGCTTGGACTGAATATTTTTACATGTTTCCAACATTCTTCTGCAGATTGCGCATTTGAAATTCTGCTCATAGAAATTGGCATAACTAATATTCCTTCTCTAGCAGGAAGTTTGTTCAAGTCAAAGAACTTATTTATCGGCTTTGCCATAAAAAATCTAATCTAAGGAAATTTATAATCTTTTCTTTCAGAAACTTAATAACTTATTTGACCATGTTGTTGTATGAAAGGCTTACAAGATTGGAAGGAATTTTATGGAAAAGAAAGAAAATCTATGCAAGATGAGGTAGCAAGGGCCTCTATAAGAAGTTGGGAAAACAGAAGTAATGGAGAAAATTCGCAAAAAATAAGAAATGCCCGAAAAGAGAAGGAGTTATTTCTTTTGGCCACACTTTCCTTGAAGATAATTTGGAATTTTATCTAGATATTTGCAAATCATTATATGTGGAAGGGAAAGGTAAGATTGTTATAGTAGGAGTTCTCCATTCTAAAGATTCTAAAGACATTGGAAGTGAATTTTCACTGGATAATTTTGAATTTGTTTTGGAAAAATATTCAGAAGCAAATAATCTGGAGCCAATTAAAATCGTAAAAGAATCTTTTCCCCCTTTGCCTAGTAAGGAGCTAGACTTTGAGAATTATTTCTCTGAGTTAAAATCCATGGTCAGCAAAATCAGTTATCTGAAAGACGAACAAACCGCTGTTTTAATTACAGGCGACCTTAGTCATTATGGACATGGTTATGGAACTAAAAAAATTAAACAAAATTACGAAGGCCATGTTTTAGAGAGAATAAAAGACTGTATGAAAACCCTTTATGAAGACGGGAATACGAGGAATTTTTAGAAAAATCCGAAAATATTAGTAACGACCAAATCTCTCCAGCCATAATTATAAAAGAAATTTTGGGAGAAGACCTAAATTTTGAAATGGTCGATTATGTTATTTCAGATTACTCCAATGTCCTTAATTCCCAAAATCCTACAGTGGTGTTTTCGGTGCTTTATTTGGTTTCCAAAAGTTCGTAAAAAGATTTCAGAAACTTAATAAATGCCTTTTTCCCAAAAAACACTATGGAATTTTCAAAAGAAAAAATAAAAGCCTACGCTTTGAAAAACGCGATACAGCATGAAGGCTCTCCAAATCAAGGTTCGGTAATTTCTGCTTTATTTAACGAAGGCTTGGAAAAAGATAAGGTCAAGGAAGTAATCCCAACAGTCCAGGAAGTTATAGGAGAAGTCAAAAACACTTCTTTAGAAGAACAAGAAAAAGAATTCAAAAATTTGAAAGAGTTAATTTCTGAAAGACAAGAACAAGAAGGCCTTCCCGAACTTCCCGACCCCGAAAACGGAATAATAACACGTTTCGCACCTTCAGCTTCAGGTCCTTTACATGTAGCTCACGCTTTAACAGCTTGCTTAGCTTTCGATTATGTTCGGGAATATGGAGGAAGGTTTTATTTCAGAGTAGAGGACACAAACCCCGAAAATGTTTACGAACCTGCTTACGACTTACTAAAAAAAGAAGCTGACTGGCTTTTCCAAGAACAAGCAATTTTCTCCGTCCAATCAGACAACATAGAAAAGTACTATCAGTATATCGAAGAACTTTTGAAGTCAGGTTCGGCTTATGTTTGCACTTGCGACCCTGATGAATTTAAAAAACTTCTTTCAAACAAAAAAGAATGCCCTTGCCGTTCAATTTCTCCAGAAGAAAACTTGGACAGATGGCATAAAATGCAAAAAGAATTCAAACAAGGCAACGCAGTTTTAAGATTCAAATCAGATTTAACACACAAAAATCCTGCAATGAGAGACTTTCCTTTAGCAAGAATTAACGACACAGAACATCCTAGACAAGGAAAAAAATACAGGGTCTGGCCTTTAATGAACTTGGCTGTAACAGTTGATGACATAGAATCAGGCATGACACACATAATTAGAGCAAAGGACCATAGAGACAACGCTGAAAGACAAAAGCTAATTTACAAAGCTTTAGGCTTAGAAGAAAAAATTCCTCACACTTATTTCTTAGGCCGTTGGCATTTCACAGATTTAGAAATGTCAACTTCAAAATTCAAGCAAGGAATTCAAGAAGGAAAATATTGCGGATGGGACGACCCTAAATTGCCTACAATAGAATCCTTGAAAAACCAAGGCTATAGGCCCGAGGCATTCTGGAAACTTTCAGAACACTTCGGACTGAAAGAATCAGATAAAACTATAGAATCAAAAGAATTCTTCAGATTATTAGACCAATTCAGCAAGGAAGCTAAAAATTAGAGTAACATTTATAAAAAAAACTTCATAAGTATGGATAAGATGTTCGAACAAAAAAGAGGTTTATCAGCCATTGTTGCGACACTAATTGTTGTTTTGTTGGCAATTGTAGCTTTTGGAATAATTTCTAATTTTATTCTAGATGAAGCTAAAGGAAAAACAGAAAGTATAAGTAAAAATCTTGATTGCCAAAAAATTCAGATTAAAAGTGCCAGCGCTACTAACTCTTCCGGACCAGGAAATTATAATGTAACTGTAGAAAGAGGGGCCAATGATGTAAAAGTAGATGGTGTAAGGCTGCTTCTAACAAGAAGCAATCCTGCAGCAAGTGCTAGCGGAGAAATAGACCAAAATATCCAGTCTCTCGGATTGGTAAACACAAAAGTCACTTTCAACAACGGGACAGCACTTGACTTCACACCACAAAAACTTGAAGTTTACCCTTACATCAAAAAGGATTCTGGAGAAAGGTTCACTTGCAAGAATCCCCACATTTCTCGGGACATAACAAATTGATTTTTCTACTTGTCCCTTATAATTTTTAATTATCGGTGAGGCGGTTAGCAAAGAACAATCTTAGGGATATTTGTTTTCATAAAAACGTTTAACATGTCTTATGTGAGGAAAGACGATCTTCGGGAAACAGCGTTTCCATGGATGAAAAACTTATAAAAGATTTCTAACTATTTTTTATGGCCTTAATGGTGGATGTAGTCCAGTGGCTAAGACGTGCGGTTGTGGTCCGTAAGACGGGAGTTCGATTCTCCCCATCCACCCTATTGTGATTTTTCGAAGAAAAAGCGCAATAGCAGGAGCAAATTTTAATTTGCTGCTCTACTACGGATTTCTGAAGGAAATACGGAGTCCAAAGTTTATCGAGGAACTCTGAATCGAAATCCTTGGAGTTTAGTTCGATTTTCTGAGTTTGCGAAGAAAAGCGGACTAGCTGCCGACTTTCCATATAGAAGAGGAGGCCCGTTATCCCCCTCCACCTACTTTTGAAGAATCGGACTCGTGAGATTTTTATATAAACCGCCGGATTTTTATATTTTGATACTCTTTAATAAGTAGAGGAGGAAAATAATCATGGCACTTGGAAATTTATTAGATGGTTTAATGGCGAAAGAGTTAACCGAATAGTTTATCTTATTGGTTTCTTTTTGTTGGTGATTTAGACAACTGTTTACACTATTTCCTTACCTTATTTTTCCAACAAACACCTTTAAAAATAATTAAAACGATAAAAAATCATGGCAGATGTATTAATTTTTAGTGCTCATCCTGACGATGCTGAATTTGGAATGGGAGGAACTCTTCTGAAAATGCTCGAGCAAGGAAAGTCAGTTACCGTTTGCGTTTTAACAAAAGGCCAAGCCGGAACTGAAGGAACTGTCCAAGACAGAGTCAACGAAATGAAATCTGCTTCTCAATACGCTGGATTTGAATTGGAAATGCTCGACTTTGTAGACTGCAAAGTTTTCGATAACTTTGAATCAAGAAAAGCATTAGCAGAAGTAATAAGAAAACACAAACCAAAAACGATTTTCACACCTTACCACACCAACAACGGTTACCATAAAAACGGCATGGCACATCCGGACCACTTAGCAACAGGACAAATAACAAAATCGGCCGCTAGATACGCAAAGTTCAAAGGCCTTGAAGGCATAAAAGGCGAAGCTTGGTCTGCCGAAAGAATAATTTATTACATGGTACCCATGAATTTAACTCCTACAATAGTATTAGATGTTAAAGACCAGATGGAAAATTTAATAGAACTTATGAAATGCCATCAAACCCAAACAAATCTAGTACAAGGAAAGTTTGTAGAACTCTTAACAGATTTCAGAAAACAACAAGGCCTTTTCAATGCCCTGGAATATGCCGAAACTTTCTATATGGAAGAACCTTTTGAAATTGAGGCCAAAGACTTGTAAAATGGAGATAGAATATTCTTTGCATTGGAGGAACCAGAAACGATATAGGCCTGATATAACCGACGATTTGATTGAGTTTTGCATACTTAATTCAGATAAATTAAACGATAAAAATTGGCCCGATGTTTATAATTCTATTTCTAGAATACCTCCTTCAGGAAGGATATTGAAAGTGGTTTATAGAGAAAAAGGCAAAGATATAAAAAGAATAATTACTGCTTTTTGGTTAGACTAAAATGGAACAGTGGTACGATAAAGAAGAAGACATTTTTGGTGCAAGATTGGAAGAAGGAGAATACTGGAAAAGTGTAGAGTTGCCTAACGGCGTGGTTCTAGATCTTTCAAAGAATAATCAGGTAATAGGTATAGAAGTGCATAAAGCAAGCAAAGTTTTTTCTGGAGATATCCAAAAAGTTATAGACTCTGCCAGAAAGGAATAGGCATCCAAACAACTTAAAAATCTCTGTCATTTGCCTTTAAAATGGAACCAAATATTTATTTGTTCAGGCATGCAGAAAAAGACAAAGCGGAAGAATGCCTTTCAGAAAGAGGCATTAAGCAAGCTGAGAAGTCAAAAGAAAGATTTTTGAGTTTAAATGTCAATAAGTTTTATTCGAGCGATTTAGAAAGATGTAAAAGAACTGCAGAGATAGTTAATAGGTCTAAAGGTTCGAAAATTAATTATGAATCAAGATTGAGAGAAGTGGAAGGAAGTGTTAAAAACTTTCCTTCGGAAGACGAAAAGGAAATTAACAACATTAAAGAATTCTTTAACGAAATTTGTCAAGAAAAAGGAAATATTCTAATTTGCAGTAGCGGAATAGTAAATAGAATTTTAATAGCGATGTTTTTGGAAATCGAAATAAGAAAATCTCATTTTCTTCAAAATCCTACCGGTTTAACAATAATTGACAAAAATCCAGATAATGAAAATTTCAGAATATCATGTGTAAATGATACTGCCCACTTGCCAGAGGAAATAAAAATCAGACAAAAGGAATAAAATGCCACAACTAAAAAAAGCAACTAAAAAAGGCACAAAAGAAATTGCTAAAATTTATGCGACCGAATTCTCAAAACCTCCCTACAACGAAAACTGGGATTACGAATCAGCTAACAACAAAATAAAGCTTTTCTCAAAATATTGTGACATCTGGAAGGTTGTTGAAGATGGCTCGAATGGCCAAATAATCGGATTTGCAATAGTGAATGTACGTTTTTGGCTCCCAGGAACCGTAGCTTTTTTGGAACAATTTGCAATAAAACATGAATACCAAAACAAAGAAGTGGAAAAAGAGATATTACAACACTTAATAGAAATTTACCTTAAAAGAGGTTTTGAAAAATTCATGTCAATCTCCCATAAAGATTCCAAAACATTTAAATTGTACAAAGATTTAGGCGTGGAAGAAAGTAAAGACAATGCTTTGATGGAGAAGTATTTACGATGAAGCATTATTTATCTTCTTATAGAATTGGGAACAACGGAGAAAAACTGAAAGAGATGATTGGAGATGGGAAGATTGGTTTTATTCTGAATTCAAAAGATTTTCATAATGTGCATGTTCTAAGTGAAAAACTTGAACAAGGGATTAAAACCCTAAATGATTTAGGTCTTAATGTAGAACATGTTGACCTAAAAGATTATTTTGGGAGAAAGGAAGATCTTAAGAAAAAGCTCGATGAACTCTTAGGTGTTTGGGTTGCCGGAGGCAACGTATTTGTTTTAAGACAGGCAATGTATCTAAGTGGATTTGATGAAATTATGAAAAACATAGAAAGAGACAATTTTGTTTATTCGGGAGATAGCGCTGGAGCATGTGTTTTGTCTCCAAATCTAGAACCTTACAATCTTGTGGACGATCCAAACCTACATCCTTACGAAGAACTTAATGAAACGATTTGGGAGGGATTAGGAATTTTGGATTACGTGTTCTTACCGCATTATAAATCAAATCATGAAGAGTCAAGAGATGTAGACAAAACGGTCGATTACTGCGAAAGTAAAGGAATACCATATAAAACTTTGAAAGATGGAGAGGTAATTGTCATAGAATAATTAACTTTGCCAAATCCTTTTAAATCTCGAATGATTTCTCAACATATATGACAACCGAACCAGTAAAAGGCTTTAAAGATTCTAAAGGAAAAGAAGCAGAAAAGCGTGAAGAAATTCAGAAGATAATAAGAGAAACTTTTGAGAAATACGGTTATGAGCCAGCTGAAACTCCTGTAATAGAGCATGAAGAATTTGTTAAAGGCGACAATCAAGAAGACGAAGCAGTTTCGGACATTTTCAAACTTAAAGATAGGGGAAATAGGAAACTTGCATTGCGTTATGAATTTACTTTCCAACTAAAAAGATTAATGGAGAACCAAAAACTCCCTTACAAAAGATACCAAATCGGGCCGATTTTCAGAGACGAGCCTGCAGGCCCAAATAGATTCAGGCAATTCTTACAATGCGATGCAGATGTTGTCGGCTCAACAATAAAAGACGAAGCAGAAGTTTTAGCTTTGAATAAAGAAATACTCTCGAAATGCGGAATCACTCCGAGAGTTTTAATAAATAACAGAAAACTTCTAAACGAAATTTTAGACGACAACGAGGTAAAAGAAAAAAACAAAGACCAAGTTTTGAGAGAAGTAGATAAATATGACAAATTAACCGAAGAAGAATTAAGAAAAAATCTCAAGAAGCTTAAAGCAGAAAGTGTATTGGACTCTTTAAAGAAAGGAAATTCCTACTTTAAAAAATTTGAAAGTTATCAAGAAATTCTGGATTTATCGGAGTATTGCAAGGCTTATGGCTTTGAAGTAAAATTCTCTTCCGCAGTTGTAAGGGGTCTTTCTTACTATAACGGAACTGTTTTTGAAATCGAGGCGAAAGGCATAGACAAAACAATTGTAGCCGGAGGAAGTTTCATGTTCAACAACACCCAATGTACTGGAATTTCTTTTGGCGTCGACAGGATTTCTTCTGTTGCAAATGTAGAAACACAAAAAGAAAAATACTTAGTTGTATCTTTAAATCAAGATAAAGAAGCAATTAAAATAGCCCAAGACTTAAGAAAATCTGGAAAAATTGCAACGCTTTATTTCGGAAAGCCCTCAAAAGCTTTAGCATATGCAAATTCAAAAGAGATTTCAAAAACTTTATTCGTCGGAGCAGAAGAAGTAAAAAAGAAAAAGTTCAAATTGAAAAACATGAAAACCGGCGAAGAAAAGCCAGTCACATTACAACAAATCAAAAAGAAGAACGTTTTGTTCAGCAAGAAATCCGGAAAATGAGTTTAAAACAAAAAGTCTTTTCCTATCTAAAATCTTTGAAAAAAGGCGAAGTTATAACTTATAAACAATTGGCTGAAAAATTCAAAACTTCTCCAAGGGCAATAGGAAAAATAGTTTATTCAAATTCTGACAAATCAGTACCTTGTTACAAAGTAGTACGTTCAGAAGGAAGTCTAGGTGGCTATAATGGCCTACACGCAAAGTCAAAAGAAAAATTGTTAAAAGACGAAGGCATTGAAACTGAAAGATTAAAGAAGGGCCAGTAGTTTAATGGTAAAACGAGCGGCTGGCAGCCGCTAACTCGGGGTTCAATTCCCCGCTGGTCCATTGTGATTTTTCGTAAGAAAAAGAGCAATGGCAGGAGTAAATTTCAATTTGCTACTCCATTTTGGAATTGAAGCTTTGGGCTTATTGTGGATTTTTGAGTTAACGAAAAAATACGCAATAGGCCGAAACTTGTTTCTAGGCCCAATTCCCCGCTGGTCCACTACGATGTTTTAAGCGAATCGAAAAAGAGCGTAGTTGCAGGCTAAAACGAAGTTTTAGGTTGCATTGTGATTTTTCGTAAGAAAAAGGCAACCTGGTTTTCTGAGCGAAGCGAAGAATAGCGTTATGGCAGGGACAAACTTACTTGGTCGCCCCCATATTTTCCAAAGGAAAAAATAAAGTTTTTTCTTATCGGATCCAGAAAAAGAGAAAAAATTAAGATTAAATGTTAAAAAACCGATAATTTATACATGAGAGACTTTTTTCTTAAAACTATACTCTAGTTGCCTGGTTTCACTTTTTTCCAATTGGCCATAATTTTTAGATACTTCTTTATTTTTTTCTTTTTTGTTATTTGCATAGAATTCATTTAAGCAATCTTCTATATTTTTTATCATTTTTTTTTCGGGTCTTGAAAGATCTGACTCGCTACTTTTCAATACTATTTCGTTAAACTCGCCCATTTTCTCCAAGAAAAAATCTAATGTGTGCATAGATCCGGGAGAAATTATTTGGCCCCCGCAATCGTAATTCGACTTATGATTATTTTTGCCTTTGTCTTGATACGAATCACCATTGAAAACATACTCGGAAACTTCGAAACTTGAGCCATTATATTGGCCCAAAACTCTATAACCCGTTTTACTATGAATGTCCTTAAGAATTGGAATTAAGTCGCTTTCTTTTATATGGTTCGATCCCAAAGATACTGTTTTTTTATTAGAGCCTTCTTGGTGCTCTAGGATTTTTCCCATGATCCAGCAAAAATGCTCAATTCTTTTTTAAGCCTTTTTGATCTTTAAATGACATAAGAAAAATTTTTAAATTAAATTTTAATCTTTAGCTGATTTTTTGTTCGATTTCACGGACTATTTCTTCAGAAGATTTGCCCTGCACATAAACAATCAAATCGCAATTTTCTTGCAGAATTTCAGGAAATTTTTGATAATCTTTTTTTGTTTTCTCATATAAATCATTATGTCTCTCCCCTTTGAAATGATTTCTATCCTTTTCTCTTTCATAAAGAAAGCTAATAGATTCTTCCCTGTCATCTGATGGCAAAAGCCCAATAAAAAAGGAATCTTCTCGAGCTATTTCTCTTATTTTCGAGGTTTCTTCCGGATATTTGGATGAAGCCACTGAACCTCCTGCCAGTTCAAGAACGAAATTGTCTTCTTCAAAAACTTCTTTGACCATTGGGACAGACCTGTTTTTTATAAAATCAGAGATTGAACCTGCTTTCATGGAAGCATCCAACCCTCCCTCGTTCTTTAGTTCTTTATCCGCAATTTCATCCGAAGAATAAAATTTCTTTCCTAGTTTTTCGGCAAGCTTCTTTGAAATAGTTGTTTTTCCAACAGAACGCGGCCCAGTAATTGAAATTTTCATTCTTCAAAACTCTTGAACCATTCATTTAATCTATCCTTAAATCTTCTATACTCTGAATCATAAAAGTGTATTCCATGCTCTTTTAGAATATTTTCTTTATCGCTGTCAAATTCGTCTTTCTTGTAAAAATCAAGTTCTCCATTAGTTGCCTGTTTAGTGTCTTCAACTCCCGACCAATTCGTTGTAACCGGAAAACCTGCTTTTGAAAGATACGGGGGCCAAGCGGGATCCAACATCAAAAAGTCTCCATGGATCTTTACTCCCGCCACTTCTCTATAATCAACCGTGTTAGAATTCTGCAGAACATCTAAGATTCTTTCGGATATAGGAAGGTCTTTCCAGTCGAAAATTATTATGCCTTTTCTTGCATCATAACCCTTTTGGATAAGCTTCTCTTTCAGAAATTCCGACTTATGCCTATCATCTTTAGTTCCAAATCTAAACGGAATTTTTTGGACTTCATGAAATGCTCCGATAATTTTTTCCTCCGGTTCTAAGTGGTCTATAGAATTTATGCAGTGTATTTTATAGTGGCTTCCGTCTTTTTCGAGCCTGTTTATGCCTGTATTGCTTTGAGAGATTTTTCTTGCAAGTCTTGCCCCCATTCTCCTCTCTCCCGTGGAAATTCCTATCATCGCCCTATTAATGCCTCCGTGAGAGACGATTAAGATACTTTCTTGATTGCTATGACTATTGAGCACTTCCTTAATAAAATCCAAGACTCTCTCAATAAGGTCATCTCTGCTCTCTGAATCTTTCTTTTCGGCTAATCTGGAATCTACTTTATGATCCAAACCATGAAATTTGTTTATCTCTTTTGCAGTATAATATGCCCTTTTTAGAGGGCTGGAATAGATTGTATCTATATATTCTGTTTTTAGTCTCTGTGCTAGTTTGTGGGCTTGGTCTTTCCCCCTATTGCTCAAAAAAGTATCCGACCACACATCTTCTCTTCCCTGATGCTCTCCTTTAGAATTTGCTAGAGACTCCCCGTGTCTTATGAGTATAAGGTTCATATGAACAATAATTTAAGTTAGATTTAAAACTTTACTCTTTGAAATTCTCTTCAGCATATTTAGCTAAATCAATGACTGAATTGGCGTAATTAGAATCGGGATTGTAATTTAAGATTGTCTCATACAAAGTTTCTTCTCTGTTTTTAGCATAATAATTTGCCACAGAGTTTATGTTGTCCTCCATATCATAAAGGTCGTCGCCTACAAAATAAGCATTTACCGAGGAGGGTATGAGCTGGCCATATCCCATAGCCCCTGCATAACTGGACTTAAGGTCCAAAACATCAAGATTTTTTCTTTCTGAAAATTCCAATAGCGCTTCTAATTGTCTTTTTGCAAATTCTTTTCTATAACCATCAACATACATTGAAACATATGCCTCAAAGGGATTATAATTTCCTGTAACACTCCCAAATTCCGATTCAACTCCCAACGTTGCAGAAATTATTTCTTTGTCAATACCATACTTTGATTCGGCACTTCTTAATTCTTCTTCATATTTTTTTGTAAACGGAACAATTTTTTCTTTTTTGTCTTCAAAACCAAGAATTTCCTTATATTCATCTAAAGAAGGGTTAGTTGACTCGGGGCTGCCTTCAAAAGTCTCTTCAATGTGATTATATATTGAAAATCTTTTTGGAGACATCAAATAGTCCGAATTAAAACCTTCCGATTCCACAAACTCTTTTATTTCCCCAAATCTTTCTCTTTCTTTGCCCTCAAAATCAAAATTTTGGCATTCAGATTTAATTGGCGATAGGGAAATCAAGCTGCCTGCAAGGACGATTTTTGCTAAACTGTTTCTCATATTAATTTTTTTATTAGAGGTTTAAAAATTTTCTCAGCCAATATTTTTGATGCAGTGAAATTTCCAACCTAAAGAGGACCAGATATCCACACATTCATCATTTTCCAACAAAGTCATCCAGCCTATTAAGACTTTTTCTGAACTCTTCAGTTTTTTCGTAGTCGGGATTTTTTTGGCTTTCAAAGTAATTTATTAGTTGCTCGAAAAATTGCTTTCTCATTTCATAATATCCAGGTTTTATTTCATCAGGAACATGTTTAATTTCTTCTTCTAAGGACCGTACACACCTATACGGGTCAGATCGATTCGTCTCAGAGAATTCTACAAACTCATGAAATGCTTAAAAGGCCTATAGCTTTGATGAAGGTTGTCGGAAACGCCGATAACATAGCTGCTTAAATCATCAGAAAACTTTTGCATCGCAAAATTTGGCAATTCTCCAGGACCCAAGTTTCTAGGTACGACCAAATAATTAAATTCCCTGCCCCCAATTTTTGCATTGTACTCTTTACCTCCATTACTTTCCAATGCGTTACGCATACTTTCTACGTCTTCTTTGGTTACTTCTGCCATAAGAAATGCTTTTTGGAGGCTTATATAAGTTTTTCGAATTTCAAAAAACATTAAAAAGTTTCTTGTTTTGAAGGAATTACAATGCCAAGAGCTGAAAATTCTAAAGAAAAAGAAGAAAAACTAGAAGAGCTAGAAGAACAACTTAAAGAAACTTTAGAAAAAATTTCTGAGAAAGAGAAAGAGGGAGAGCAAAAAGAGTAATACATGGCAAGAATTGTTTTTCCCAACCAGCTTTTTAAGGAAGATTACGGCGAGAAATTGTATCTTTTGGAGCATCCAAGGTTCTTTACAGATTTTAGATTTCACAAGCAGAAACTAGTTTTACATAGGGCCTCAATGAAAAATTTTGAGAAAGAAACTGATGAAAGTACAAAGTACCTAAATTGTGAAGACGATATGGAAAAGCCTTTCAAAGAAAATAAAAAACTTAACGTTTATGACCCCGAAGACCACAAACTCAAAGATTGGCTAAAAAACATGGCCGAAAAACATGGTACAGAAATCAATATCGAAGAATCTCCGATGTTCTTAACTTCCATGGAATGGAATAGAAATTTTTTCAAAGGCAATAAGTATTTCCAATTCAACTATTACAGGGCCCAAAGAAAAAGGCTGAATATTTTACTAAATAAAGACGGTTCTCCAGAAGGAGGAAAGTGGAGTTATGATCCCGAAAACAGGGAAAAACTGCCAAAAAACCACGAAACTCCCAAATTACCAGATTTTAACTCTGAAGAGGTAGAAGAAGCCAAAAATTATATTGAGGAAAATTTTTCGGAAAATCCCGGAAGTTTAGAAAACTTTATCCATCCCATTTCCAGAAGACAAGCGCTTTACAATCTGAACGACTTTCTTAAAAATAGAATTCAAAATTTTGGAAAATACCAAGACGCAATAGATAGCGACGTTAATTTTGGATACCACTCATTGATCTCTTCTTCAATAAACATGGGAATCATAACTCCTAAAGACGTAATAGAAAAAACACAGGAATATAAAGAAAAAAATTCAATTCCTCTAAGTTCTGTTGAAGGATTTTTGAGACAAATTATTGGCTGGAGAGAATATATAAGAGCAATTTACAGAATAGAAGAAAATATGTCGAATAGTAATTATTGGAGTTTCAAAAACAAAATTCCAAAGGAATTTTACACAGCAGAAACAGGATTAAAGCCGATAGACGAGTCCATTGAAAGAGTTAATCAATATGCCTACACACACCATATTGAAAGGCTTATGGTTTTGGGAAACATAATGATGTTACTTGAAATCGATCCCGATGAAGTATACAAATGGTTCATGGAAATGTTTATAGATAGTTATGATTGGGTTATGGTTCCAAATGTTTATGGGATGAGTCAATACAGTTTTGAGGGCATGATGACAAAACCGTATATTTCCTCAAGCAATTACATAAAGAAAATGTCCAATTACTCTAAGGGAGAATGGCAGGAAAAGTGGGACGGGCTTTTTTGGAAATTCATAAAGAACCATAAAAAAGAATTAAGTTCAATTTATAGAATGGCTTTTATGACGAAGCAAGTAGAAAAAATGGATGACAACAAGCTTAAAGAACATCTAACCAATGCAAAAGACTTTATGGAAAGCTTAAGTTTTTAGGTCTTTAAATTTGCCTTCTTTATCCAAGACTCGAAATCTGTCAATTTAATATATCTTTTAGCATCGTTTTTGTTTGTTGTATTATCTAGATTAATCGATTTTGCCTGGCCTTTACCTATACCGAATAACCTTAGAGACGATACTGCCTTTAAAACCGGATGAAAGAAAAAATAAGGAAATTTTACACATGGAAAGCCTCTTTTCCTGTAGATTTTTTCAGCTATTTTGTGTAATGGTAGTTTTTTTGGTCCAGCAATTTCTAAAGATCCTTCTCCAATTTCGCCGGCAAATGCTTTAGACACTAGCTCAGCAACATTAGACCTATGAATTAACTGCATCCTAGTTTTTATTTTTGGGAAAAGCATCAAAGGGGCAGACTTGTAAAGCATTTCTATAAGTTCGTTGTTTTCGTCGTATATTACTGAAGGCTTAAAAATCACAGGATCAATTTTAGAATTTTTGACCTTTTCTTCTCCAATTCCTTTAGTTCTCAAGTATTCTATATCGGAATTTTTGTCTGCTCCCAGAGCACTTATATGAATAATTTTTGAAACATTATTTTTCTTACAAGCATTTAACATGTTTTCTACGCCATTAACATGAACATCATAATAGGTCGTATTCTTGGGTTCGAACAAAGGAGTAAGTCCGACAAGATTGATTACAGTGTCCATTCCTCGGCTTGCTTTTTTCAAATCTTCAAAAGAATTCATGTCTCCCTTAAAATGCATTTTTCCGCCTTTATGTCGGTCGAAAGTATAAACTTCATGTTTTTCTAAATGGTTCCCGATTTCTGAACCCAAAAAGCCTCTGCCACCAAGGATAAGAATTTTCATAATAATTTTTGACAATGAAAGTTTATATAACTATTTTTTCCAGTCTTCTTTCAAAAGTCCGTAAACATAATCGTCATGAAGTTCTCCTGTAGACTTAGGCCTTTCACTTTGCCTTCTTCTTCCCTCTCTTTTGAATCCAAATTTTTCAAGAAGATTGATAGAAGGTTTATTTTCAATTACAACGTTTGCGTTTATCCGATTAAGTCTCAATTCACCAAAAGCAAAATTCAATGCTGCCTCAATAGCCTCTTTCATAAGCCCTTTGCTCCAATAGGCTTTTCCGATCCAATAGCCTAAGTCACAAGTTTTCTTCCAGGTATCTACATTGGTTATCCCGATTCCTCCGGCTAATTTTCCCTTGTGCTCAATTGCAAAGTTGTATGTGTTTCGGGGGTCTTCATTAGATTTCTTTATAGAACGAGAAATAAAATTCTTTGCCTCTTCTTCGGTATATGGATGAGGCATTGTTGCAGTATATATAGAAACTTCTATATCATTCGCGTTTTCAACCAAATCCTTCTCATCGCCTTCCCGTAATTCACGAAGCTTAAATCTTTCAGTTTTAAGTTCCATTATTTCTTGTTTCAGATAAAAATGACCTTAATTTTTTATTTTGCTCTTCTGCATTTTTTAAAGTTTCCTGCTGAGATTTTTCTGTAAGAGGGTAAACTGCCTCCCATAGAATTTTGTCTTTATTTGCGAACTTCTTTTTGAAAGGGTATGAGCCCTCCATGGAAAATACGTCGGGTCCATAGTTTATGTACCGTATTTTTCTCTTAACGGCTTCTTCTATAACATGTAAATGCAACAATTCATTAGCACGATATTCTTGAAATTCTATTGAAGAAACTCCTCTAAAATTAAATATTCTTTTATCGCCTATAAAGCTGATTCTTCCCGCAATAGGGATTCTGTCTTTTCTTACAAGCAAAAATAGAATTTTGTCTTTAGGGCATGTTTGGAGAATGTCTCTCCAAAATTCATAAGGCTCTGGTTTATCGCCTTTCCTTTCCATGGTTTCTTTTTCGAGTTTGTAATAATCTTCTAGGTCTTTTTCAGTAGAAACTTGCTTTATTTCTATGGTTTCTTTTTCCGCAATCTTTTTTGCTTTTTTCAGGTTCTTCCTTTGGTTTTTATCTAAAGAGTCCCAAAATTCTTCCATATTAGAAATCTCTAGCTCAGGATGTACAAATGAAGGATATGTTATGAAACCTTTTTTCTCAAGTTCTTCTGCACGTTCTTCAGATACATTCCCAATAACAACAGAGTTTCCTTCGAGTTTTTCAAATTCTTCGATGTATGAGTTTATATTTCCCTGCATGAAAACTTCCTCGCCGAACCAAAAGGGTATGGAATAGTAAGAGCCGTCTTTGTCTGAAGTTAGTGCTAGAAAAGATTCTATCCTTTTACCTTTTCTAGTATAAAAATAAAAAACGCCTTCCTCATTCCTTTCATGAAACTTCATCCAGTACTTTTTATAAAATAAATTTGCACCCGATTTTTTAACAAATTCTTCATAATTAGGAACTTGGTCTATGCTTTCCGCTTTCTCGATCAAATACATATTACTTACCTCGCTTTTCCAAATACAACCAAACCACAAAAACTACAGCGAAAGCAATAACACCAATAGCAATTAAACTAAATATAGACTCGATCAAAGTAGAAAGTATTCCCGGAAACAACAAAGCCACAACTAAAGCAACAATGATTATGGTCATCCACGGAATGTCTTTCTTTTTCTTATTAGCCATACTCGGACAAAACAAAAAGAAGTTTTAAATATTTCTAAGAAACTTCAATCTCTCTACTATGTGTAAACTCGCCTTCTTCAAAATCTTTCCAATCTTTTACTTCAATTTCTCGAGAAAACAAAGGGCAATTCAAAACAAAGGTCTCAAACTCTCCCCCTTCTCCAGCAGGATGAATGTCGTATTTTTCATTAAGACCTTTAATTTTTTCAACAAATTCTTCATCAATTTCTTTACCGAGCCAAGACTTGTCAAAAGGATAAGCTCTAACCGCAGTTAAAATTACTTTGAAATCACTCTCTAAAAGCTCTTTCAAATACTCGAATTCATTTTTCCACCAAAGCGGATTAATAACTTCTAAACCTAAACCATCACAAATGTTCTGTATCCTCGAACCTTGATATTGCGACCTAACAGCCCCGGTAACAATACCTTCAATTCCATAATTTTCTTTAGCGTATTTAATTGCCTCTCTCAAATCTTCCAACTCGGATTCTTTCTCGCCTTCAGTCCTCCATTCAAACAAAGGAACTTCCATAAGTTCTGCCTGTAAACGCGTTTTGCTTATGGAAGGAGTGTGAAACATGTAAGACTCCTCATTCTCCGAATGAACAGAGATTAAACAATTCAATTCATGCCCTTGATTTTTAGCCTTATAACTAGAAAAAACCGAATCTTTCCCTCCCGAAAATAATACGCCGACTTTCATATCAATTCAAATGAACCTCTTTCTGAGACAATTTTTTAGTTAAATCTTTGTTGCTCATGAAACTTTCCCGTGAAAGAGACTCTTGATAATGTTTGTTAGATTCTTTTTGATATTCTTTTTCCCAATCAATTGCTCTATTCATTGCTCTCCCCATATAGCCATTTAATCTTTCCCAATCTGATAATATATTTTGTCTGTCTTGTTCTAAACCGCCGCCAAAATACGAACGTTCATAGAAATAAGGGTCTTGAGCCATGTAGAACAATCCTCCAATGCTCTCGAAAATTTTTCCTATGCCTTCAAATAGAGAATGGATTCCTGAAAGACTTGCTTCCTTCAAATTGCTTAGTCTGTATTTTCTCAAGTCCATAACCGAATCCAAAATGGACAATTTAAAATCCTTTCGAGCTAGTTTTCTTGATAGCGCCTAAATTCCAGATTAAGATAATCTTTATCGCTAAGCGAATCCACATGGTTCCTAAAAGACTCTCTATTTTTGTTTTGTAAAGAGCTTTCGGAATATTTTAAAGATTCAGGAGAAGAATTAACTAGGCCCTTTTCACTAAAGGAGTATTCTGTTATATATTCTCCAGAATGAATTAGGCCTTTGGCTTCGGCTTGAGGCATTTTTCTCTCTAATAAATTTTGCACATTGTATAAGTACCCCAAATCTGCCCTAGAAGGATACCTCTGATCGCCATAAGGAGACCTAGAGTGATTGTGGACCAAATAAACTTTTTCCGCATTCTGATTTGATCTCAATTTTTCGACCAGATAGTCCGAATTTATTTTTACTCCTTGGCTCGAGCTGTTTTCACCTATTTCATACCAAGACCAACTACCTTCAGTCTTCAAACCCATATAAGCTTCCTCCATAGAAGTATTTTGATTAATTTCTCTCATGTCATCTAAAGCTTTGCTAATATCCTTGTAAGAAACCAATGAAATATTGCTATTACGGTTAAATCTTAGTTTTTCTGAATGCCTTTCCTTAGTTTTTCTTGCCGATCTTCCTAAAGCATTAAAATTATTTGCTTCTTTATTAACCGAACAACTGCCGAGAAAAAGCGAGCCCATAAGACTTCCAGCTAAAGCTAGTCTTTTTGTGGCTTCTAAAAGTTTTTCCAGGCTCATTTGGGCATGTAGAGATTTTTACTTCCTCCTTTTGCCGAAATGCCCAAGTATGTTTTTGGAATATTTCTTCCATATTTGTTTTTTTGGCCGAATTCCTCATAGTCAACAAAAAACCCGCTTTCCGGGAAATATGCATCAGATTTTCTGTCAAAAGCTTGCTCCATTTTTTCTGAAATAGCATCATATAAACTATCTGTATGTTCTTCTGGTTTTGAAAATTCTTCGTTTTGTACTTTACCAAATTTTGTAGTTTTAACCGAGCCATCTTCAAGGTATGCAATTTTACCTAATAGGTGAGCATCAAGCCCATTAGTTTCTTTATAACGATTATAAAGGGATTCATAAGTATCCAAATCTCCGCTTGAAGGCATTCTTTCAGCCCCGCCATGAGGGTGATTATGTATGTATGTTGCTCTTTTTGTCTTTGGGCTTCGATTATAGGCTATTGTTGCTTTTTTGTAATTTACTACCACCGCTGCCGCATAATCGTCTTTAGGTCCTCCTAGAAAACTGGTTTCTCCCACTCCATACCACTTTTTGTTTTTTGGGAAATGTATCCATGCTTCTTCATATTCCGATTTCTTCAACATTTCTTCAATATCTCTTAGTCCTGATTTTTCTTCTTTTTTAACGAGAAATGTTTGGTTATCGTCTTCATTAATTTTTAACTTGCCCGATTCCTTAAAGAAAGAAGGTTCTCCCCCAGAAAAGAAGATAAAAGGCACAGCCAAAGGCAAAATTTTCTTTCCGATGTTATAAATTGCTCTTTTTTTCATAAGGCAAAAAATTTCTCTAAAGGAATTTATAAAATTTATTGCAATTCAGGAGCAGAATTTTTTGCAAAAGCTATTCAGAACTTTCTTTTTCTGAATTTTCTCTCTGTTCGTCGTTTTCAGGAGAGGTTTCTTTAGAAGACTTCTTTTTAGGGCCCTTCTTAGTAGTCTTTTTATCCGAAGATCTTTTCTTAGATTTCTTTTTTCCAGAATAACTCTCTTCAGATTTTCCAACACTTTCTTTCATTTGTGCCTGTTCTTCTTCAAATGCTTTATGTAAATTTTGTACAGGGTCGCCATGTCTTTGCTTGTAATCTTCTATGTCCCAGATGTGAACATTTCCTAGGGGTTTTTCTTGTTCTACCCAGACCTCTCGTTGATGTTCTAAGTGTAAAACCGGATTCAATGAAAATATCTTGTTTTCTTTTTCCTTCCCGGCTACTTCTTCATAATGGACTTTCTTTTCGCCTTTTATCTTTGAAAAAGACCATTTCAAACTCGAGAATATCTCTTTTATTTTGTCTTTAATTCCTGGCTTTTTCTTTTTTGGCATTGAAACTGCCGACTCTCTAACCGCATTTTTCTTAACAATTTCTTTCTTAATTCTTCTATTTTCAGTATCGATAGCTTTATTCAAAGATTGCATTAAGTCGTTCAAAGTAACTTTTTTCATTCGGGGAACTGGGCTTTTTGGGATAAGTTTTGGAACTTGATTTTCATCTATGTCGACCTTTTCCTCATATTTCCTCTCTTTTTTCTCCTCTTTTTTTCCGAACAAGACTTCGTCAATACTTTTCAAATATTTACTCAAAAGCAATTCTGACTTAATTCTCAACAAGAGTGAAGCAGCTAAAAGAACCTTGCTAGAAATGAAGAAATCTGCCTCTTCCAAGTCACGAATTTTTTCCAAATACCTGTCGGCCAAAACGCCTATGTCTACATCCCAAGGATCTAACTGCTCTGTATTAATTAGGTCATAAATTATTTCTTGCCAGCCAATTTCCCTGTTAAAAAGAATGTCTTGAACTTGCTCTTGTCCGACAGAACGCTTTTGTGTCTGTTCTGGCGGACTAGCTAAAAATCTTTGATTTTTTGTACTTCCAGATTCCTCTTGTCCCACAGTCCGTTTTTGAGATTCCTCGGAATTTTCAGGTTTTTCTTCGGAATTAGTTTCAGGTTTTTGGTTTTTTTCAGGTTGTTCTTGACTTTCCAACCTTGGCATTTCTATATCATCATTTGATTGCTTAGGATTTTCTTCCGGCCCCTTTTCCATTTAGAAATGAATCTTTCGAAGTTTTTAAGTCTGATGAAACCACTCATGCTGGCCAAACAAGCCTTTTTTCAATTATGAGCCCACAAATCAGTTAAATTTAGATGGATTGGAACTCAATTTTAAAGATAGTTTCCACCGCATTTAAAAGTCTTGCCTTGCATTATTAAGTAACCGCACCTTTTTACTACTGCCCCTAAATGCCCGGATGTAATTCGAGGATGGTAACATAACAGAAAAATTTAAATACCCTCTTATACCCCATATAATATCACCTCTTTTTCCCCAGGAGAGGCTCCAAACCATCTCGTTTTCGTTTTGGTTTGGAGAATCTCCCAGGGTTTTATTATAACCCCAAATCTCTTAAATCACCTTTTCCTTCTCCTCCTTGAAATGAAAAAGGAGATTTATGACTATAAAAAGCAAGATATGCTTGACATGCTCGGGAAACAATCTAAGAAAATCCAAAAACTCTAAAAGTCGTTCAAAATTAGGCTTATAATGGCGGATAGAAAAACAGCAAAGACTTTAGATTATGTTCTTTATGCTGGAATATTGGGTTTTGTTCTTACGATAATCGGAGCACTTTCTGATCTAAGGGATTTATGACTGTGGGAGGATTTTTGTTTATAGCATTCATAGGCTTCAATATAGCAATGTTGGTTTATGAAATAAAAGAGGGCTATAATGGCTGGTTCGTGGCTCATTTGATAACCATGTTCTTTAGTATAGGCTTAATTATAGGGGTGATTTTTTATTATGTAGAACTGAGAAAGAAAATTCTGGATGGAAAAATAGGCCAGGAAGTTGACTCAGTAGCTGGAGAGATGAACTCTGAAAAAACAGAATAATTTTTATAGTCTAAACGCCTTATGTGTGTATGGGAGAAGAACTTGAGACATTGAAGGCCGATTCTCCGCGTAAACATTCACAAGAAGAGAGATAAAAAGGTCTGTTCTGGGGTTTTGCCTAAACTCTCCCAGGGTTTTATACTCATTATTTCATGTTTCTCACTTTTCCCTCGGGAAATTACCAAAGCCTTAAAATGAAAAAACGAAAATCATTAGACTTTAAAGAATTACCGTACGCTTATGGCGGACTAAACTAGATTATTTCATGGAGGGTTTTAAAGTTCTCTTGCCCCCATATGCAGGATTTTTGGATTCCACTGGGCAAACACTGGACCCTCATCAAAGAGCTTTTTTAATGGGTCTACCGGCAATAGCAGATGGATCATACAAAGTAAATAAGGCAGATTTAAATAAAAGAATAGCAGAAAGGATTACTTCCAAAAAAGACCGACCAGGTTTAGAATATCAGGTTGATCGAGGCAGGAAACAAAGTGACCGCGACCCTATAATAGAATATTCAAAAATTGTCAAAGATTCAAAATTCGAACCTCTAAAAATATTCGCTCACTATTCCTCAATTTCTCTAATTTGCTCGACAATAGGGTGTGTCGCAGGTTTCGTAGGAGGAAAATTGCTTTATAACTAATAGATAAAGGGTTACTCAGAATTTTGGCTAAAGTGTTTGTTGTAGATTTCAATGCTCTCGTTAATGATCTTTTTGGCCTCCTCTTTGCCATAGATTTCATTAACATCTACTTGCTTATTTTCAAGTCTTTTGTAGGTCCTCATGAATTCCTTCAATTCTTCAATAAAGTGTTCTGGTACATCTTCGAGATTTTCCCACTGGCTGAATCTAGGATCTGCGTTATGTACGCCGATTATTTTGTCATCAGATTCGCCATCGTCAACCATTTTCATAACTCCGAGAACCTTTACTTCACAAAGTGTCATTGGGTATGTTGGCCTGTGGGAAATTATGAATACATCTAGAGGATCATCGTCTTCACATAAAGTTCTAGGAATGAATCCATAATCCCCGGAATAGTGAACAGAGGAATAAAGGAACCTGTCAAGCTTCAATAGTCCAGAATCTTTATCAAGCTCGTATTTTAGTTTGCTGTCTTTAGGAATTTCAATAATCGTATTTACAAAATCAGGAGAATTCTTACCTACTTCTACATCGTGCCAAACGTTAGCCATTTTCTATTGTTCTGCTTTTTGTTTGTCTTTACTTGTTTTGAATTCGCTATAATGGCATTTTCCACAATAAATTCTGTTGTCAGCTTCTAGCAAGAAAATTCCCGGACCGCAACGTGGACATTGCTTGGCTCTTTTAATGCTGTCGCCTTCGACATTGTATTTTTTATATCTCTTACTGGAAGGCTTATTCGGTGTTTTTTTCTTTCCTTTACTTGCTTGTTTTTTCTGGGCCATTTTCTATTATTCTTCTTCAGAACCTTCTTCAGATTCTTGAGGTTGCTCTGCAGCCTTTTTCTCTTCCTCTATTTTCTGTTCAGCTTCTTGTTCCTTCTTGGATTTTGATTCAACTTTTTGTTTCTCTTCGGGAGAATTGTAAACATTAGCAAAAATTTTGAACTTATTCCTTCCGAACGCTACATCTAATTTGTTAATTTTTAAAGCTTCTCGGTCAACAGAAAATTTGTCTGAAAGGATTTTCAATGCATTAGAGTAAGTTGGTTCATATTCGTCTTTACTGACCTCTAAAGAAACTTCCTTCCTGCCGAATATCGGGTTTTCTTGGTTTTGTTCTATCTCTGCCATTTTTAACTATGATGTCTTTATTGCGAAAGTACCTTTTTCCTTGAAATTTAAATTATTTGCGATTTCAGACTTTTCGGGATTCAAAATAACTATTCTTCCTTTGAAAGTATCCGAGTTCTCATTAGAGCCGCATTTAGGGCATTTTTCTCCTTTCTCGAATATCGTGTTGCATTCTTTACAAGCTTTTTCTTTTGTTGCCATTATTTACTGCCTCCAGATTTTTCCTGAGATTTTGATTGCTTTTGCTCTTCTTCTTTCTTCTTTTTTAAGTCTTCTTCAATCCAATCAAGCCTTCCCAGTCCTGGCTGCCTCATTGTTAAACCAATTTTTGGTTTCGCTCCTTTATGTGAGATTGCTATAATTCTAGCCAAGCACATGTCGCCTTCATTAAGGTTTCTTTTTGTGGTTTTTCCTAGAAGGTTTCCTTCTTTACTAACACTTACAAAATCTTCCATTGTTTGCGAAATGTGGATTATTCCTTTCATACATCCCATGTTTATAAAAGCACCAAAGTTTGTTATTTCTGAAATTGTTCCAAGCACCAACTCATGAAGTTCAGGTTTCCATACCAAAAGTTTGAATCTTGACTTGTAATAAGCAGCACCGTCACCAGCAATTAAAACCCCCTCGCCTACGTCCATTACATCAACAACAGAAACAACTTTTCCAATGTCTTTATCATAGTGGTCTGTATAGCTTCTCTGCAATTGCTCTTGAACGGCCTCGATAGTAGGCAATCCAAAAAGCTCAGGTTCAACTCTTACATGGTCTTCCATCTCTGTCAAATAGAACATCTTTAAACTAGAGAATAGACGGTTTTTAAAGCTTTTTGCATACCGAGCCTTAGAATTCAATTGAGCCATGGTTTAAGAACAGAGGATATGTGAAAAGGACGACCTTAGGGAAAAACGACGTTTTTCCATAGTTTTAAAGCTTTTTGCATTTCGTATTTAGATTATATCCATATGTTGGTTGTTTCTTACGACTATTTTTTGATTTGGAACTTTGTCTTTTAGTTCCTTATCCATAGATGCAATCATGACTTTAGGGTTTTGCTCGGCAAACTTCTTAATCATTTTGTCGACATGTCCTCTCCCAATATCAGGTTTTTCAAATTCGTTTTCTTCAATTATTCTCAATGCCAGCTTTGCATCTTCACGAAATTTTTCTTTCTTCTTTGAATTTGCGACTTTTTCTAATTCTCCGATAACTTGTTCAGGTATGAGTGGATTTATTCCCTCGTGATTGAGACTTTCGAAAAAATCGATTTTATCTCTTACACAGTCAAGTATAAAACTAGTGTCTAAAATTGCTTCTTTCATGCCATAAAAAGTTAAGCTTTCTTTAAATAAATTCTCCAAAATCTTATAAATTCGTAGGTTTTCATTTACTTGAAATAAAATTAAATTTATGGAGGCAAAAAGATGGCCAACAATGCAAAAAATAACTTGGTGAACGCTAATTTAGTTCTTTTGGGGTTGCTTATGTTGGTGCCCGGCCTTCTAAAGCTATTTGTCCAAAGTCCTAGCGGAGTAAGCGGATTCTTGTCAGGAATGAATTTATTCGCATGGGCCCCTATGTTTTGGGCTATAGTTTTAATAATTGCGGAAATAGGCTCGGGTGTAGCTATCCTAACAAGATGGAAGCTTAAATATACAGCGTATATACCTGTTATAATTTTGGCTGTAGGCATAGTATTTGCAACAGACTGGTCTACTGTAGGAAAAACCAGTTTATGGACAAGAGTGTTCTTCCATCTAATAGCTATAGCCAACTACTTGATGTTAGCACACAAGAAATAACTTTTTTTGATTTTCTTTTTTTATTTTTTAGAAATTAATTAACTCGTTCTTTTATCGTTGCGCTTTTTCTGAAGAAAAATCACAATGGAGATAGAAACGATTTTCACTCGTTCTGCATATTTCCAGATTTTGAGTCGGAAATCCATAATGGGCCAGGAATGAATTCCCCCGTATTGCGCTTTTCTTTACAGAAAATCACAATGGAGCTAGCAAATTGAAAATTTGTCGCTATCATAACGCTATTCTTCGCTTCTTTCAGAAAATCGCAATGGGGACAGAGGGAGTCGAACCCCCATCTGGCGGGCTGGAGCCGCCTGTTTTGCCGTTAAACTATATCCCCGTCGTTTAGAATTAGATTGACTTATTTTTAATTGTTTTTGAGTTTAATGGAAAATTCCGGAATTAAGAACTTTTCTTAGTAGTTTTTTTGGGAGTTTTCTTTTTAGAACTTTTTTTAGTTGATTTTTTCTTCGATGTTTGTTTTTTCTTCGGTTTTTCTTCGTCTTCTTCGTAATTTTCTCCTCTAGAGTCTTTTACAGCTTCTTTTATTTTGCTTGTATGGTGTTTGTGGTTTTTTCTTTTTCTTGCTTGGGATGTAGAAATTGTAACTATAATTATGCCGACCAAGACCAAAGCTATTACAAGAATTATTAAGAATACTGCTTGGTCAACTCCTTCTCCAGATTGGTTATAATAAATAACTCCGGTAGCTACTAATGCCGCTGCAATCAGGCCTAATACATAGTTTATCCAGTTTTTCATGCTTACAAAAAAGAATTTCGTTATAAATATTTTTGGATGGTCAAAAATAATAAATAAAGCGGCCCTGGAGGGATTTGAACCCTCGACCCCATGGTTAAGAGCCATGTGCTCTGGCCAGACTGAGCTACAGAGCCGTAAAATTGAGTTTTACGCCTGCCGTTGCAGATTTCCAAAGTGGAAAAGGAAATTTGCAACAGAGCCATAAGGCTATCTGCAGGGCCGCTAATATTACTTAACTCTAGAATATAAAAAAGTTCTCTTTTTAATTTTTGCCGAACAAAATAAAGGTGCACATAGAATAAAATCCGGTAAAGGGATTATTCCTTAGATTTCTTTCTCTTTTTTGAGAACAGAATTGCTACAAAAGCTACTAAGAAAGCTAATGCTAAGAAGAAGAAAATCATGAATAGGAAATAGAATGTGTTTTGATAAAGCGGGCTTTCAGAGTAAAGATAAACTATTCTCATGAAGACGGAAAGTATTGCAGAGATTAGAAAAGAACTTAAGGAAAGATTAAATCTCTTTTTATAAGTTAAACTTTTAGCTTTCTTTTCAGAAAAACTTTTATCACCCTTTTTAGCCATATTCTTAACTGTCTAAAGAACTTTATAAATATTGTCCTCAAGCGCTATCATTTTTTGTGAGGTTTTTTAGACTTTCGTTTTCTACTTTCCATTTCATTTCGGAAGCCTCTCCTGTAATGGTCTTTACATTGTTGAAAACTCCCCCGAGCCAATTAAAATAGATTTTGCCTGCCATCGCAATACTGTTAACATCGTTAAGCTCCACGCCTTGGTCTTGGGCATGAGAAACGAAACCAAAATAACTAACTACCACTAATATTATGAGTAAGGTACTAATTATTCTGAAATTTTTTAGCTGTATAAACAGGAAAACCAAAACTGCTACTGCGGCTACTGCTAACAAAGTAGGTCCTAAAACCATACCCTTTATATGCCCTTTAATTATATAAATGTTAGGGAATAAGGTTTAAATATAATCGCTTTTAGTAAGATTTACAGGTCTGATGTAAGGAAAGTAAATCTCAGTGAAACAAATTTTCCATAGAGCCCCGTAGTATAGCGGTCAAGTATGCGAGGTTCTGGTCCTCGTGACCCCGGTTCGAATCCGGGCGGGGCTATTGCGGATTCCTAATCAAAATGCAGGAAAGACTAAAAAGAGAAAAACACCTAAAATGTTGTCTCAAGATCTGCTCAACAAAATTTTCATTTGCCCTACAGATAATGTTTACGGCCGGATGCGATGCTGAAAAAAGGCTTTGTGGAAAAAATAATGAAAATTAAGGGACGAAGTAGCAAGCCTCTTTCAGTCATAGCCCCAAACAAGGAATGGATAATGAGAAATTTTGAAACTTCTCCCGAAGAAATAAAGTCAAAAGTGGATGAAATCCATGATTACGGAGAACTTTTCGGAGAACCATAAACACTGATAAAAGACAAGAAGATTTTGGAAGAAAATAATTTAAAAGTTCTAAGACTTAAATTCTTCACACAAAGATTTGCCCTAAGCCGATTAAATTAAATTTAAGCAGTTTAGCGGGAGCATGAGTGCAACGAATGCTGCCCCGATAGTACAGAGGCCAAGTATGCAGCCCTCTCAAATATAGATGAGGTGCATTAGGATAACTTTTTCTTGATGCGCCAACTTTATAATTCAAAGGGGCGGCCGGAACTCGAGGAGAGGAAAGGCCTTACGCGTCTCAACGCGGCCCCTAAATTGGAGTAAGGCTGTGACCCGGGTTCGAATCCCGGTCGGGGCACTCAAAAACCTCAATTAAATTTGAGTGGTCCTCTAAAAATCTTTGATTTTTAGACCAGGGGCATAAAATCTTCGATTTTATCCCGCTATTGCGCTCTTCCAAAAACTGAAGCGGAACATCACAATAGGGCATTAATGAGAAACTATAATGGATTCCGCCCTGCTAGTTCGCCTTTATTCGTAATCTCAGAAAATTAAACTTGTCCTAAACCACAACAATACTTTTCAACTAAATCACCTTAGAAAAAGTATGAAAGTTAAGACAAAGAAAGTTAACAAGGACGGAGTGGCGAGATTAGAAGCTAAAGGAGAAATTAAAGAAGTTGAGGTCAATGAAGACTTTTTACATCCGGACGATGCTTCACTAGCAATCTGTTTCAAAGGAGAAGGAGGAAGTTCGGGAATCGTAGAAATGTCTCCTAAAGAATTAGAGTCTCTTTATCACGAAGTGGAGCAAAGACTTCATCTGCTAAAAGGAGTTAAAGTAATGAAATTCCCAAAAGGCTCTAGCGAGACTTCTAATAAAGTTTCTAAAAAATCTGCAAAGAAAAAGAAATAACCCAAAAGCCTTTTAAATAAACTAATTCTAATTTTCCATATGAAAAGATCAAGCCGTAGATGGAAAAAGAAAGGTCAAATGCGTTGGAAATGGCAGCGTAAAAACCTTCGAAAAGAAAAACGGAAAAGAAGGATTAGAAAGGCCAAGAGCAAGTAGTTTTCTATAGTATAATAATTCTTAAAAAGTAAATTTGTGCTTATTTTGTATGTCAAAAGAATATCTTGATTGGGTTGAACAAGAGAAGCTCGGAGAGAAAATCGCCAATTATTTCAAAAAAGGCGTCAATAACGGGGCCTATCTAGAGATTTCTCAGTACCAAAATTTAAGCGGACAAGACCTGGCAAATGCTCTGAATTATAAAGGATCTACTATTGAAGATTCGATAGTCGAGAGAGATTTGGAAGAATATAGGGATAGTGTTAGGGAGGAAGTCGACGAGATAATTCAGGATCTAGAAAAAATTTGCGATAGCCAAAAGACCGTCAGCACAAACAAGTTAAGAAAAATCGCTGATGCTTATAAGTCAAAACATGGAATTCTTGATTAAACCACAATAACCTTTATTAATGAAGGTCTCCATTTTTTGCTATGGCAAACGAGATATGGACAGAAAAGTATAGGCCTGAAAAGTTTTCTGAGGTTGTAGGCCAAGACCACATAATAAAAAGGATTTCTTCTTTAACAAATTCAAACAACATTCCCCACTTGCTTTTTGCAGGGCCTGCCGGTACGGGAAAATCCACTTTGGCGCTAGCCGTAGTTAAAGAACTGTTCGGAGAGGAGTGGAAAGACGACTACATGGAGCTAAACGCCTCGGATGAAAGAGGGATTAATGTCATAAGGGAAAAAGTAAAAGGGTTTGCAAGAACAAAGTCCATAGGAGATGTACCTTTCAAGGTGATTTTTCTCGACGAGGCAGACTCTCTAACTCCTGAAGCCCAACAAGCCCTAAGAAGGACTATGGAAAACTACTCTTCAAGCTGCAGGTTTGTTTTGTCCTGCAACTATTCTTCTAAAATTATCGACCCAATCCAATCAAGATGCTCAATTTTCAAATTCAAACTTCTTGAAAAGAAAGACGTTAAAAAAGTAATCGAAAAAATCGCAGAAAAAGAAAATCTTTCAATTTCCGACGAGGCTGTAGAGACAATTTATGAAGGCAGCGAGGGGGATTGTCGTAGAAGCATAAACATTTTGCAATCAGTAGCTTCAATTTCTCCAAATGTCACTCCTGATTTAGTCTCTACCGTAATCTCGACAACAAGGCCCAAAGATGTAAAGGTTGTTTTAGACTATGCTTTAGCAGGGGATTTCGAAAACGCCAGAGAAAAACTAATCGATACAATGCTTAACGAGTCAATTTCCGGAGAAGATATGATAAAGGCAATACAAAAAGAAATCTGGAACCTAGAAATAGAGCCACAATCAAAAGTCAGACTTACAGAAAAAACCGGGGAAATAGAATTCAGAATTATCGAAGGCTCAGACCCTTTCATACAACTTCAATCTCTTTTAGCAAGTTTTGTTTTAGAAGGAAGGGGAGAATAAAATACGCTTTCTAAGATGGTAAAAGCAGAAGTGTGGAATGAAAAGTACCGGCCGGAAAGTTTCGAGGACATAAAAGGCCAGAATGAGGCAGTTTACAAAATAAAGAATTTTGTAGAAAGTTTCCCGCAAAAAAAGAAGGCAATGATTTTGCACGGCTCCCCCGGAGCTGGAAAGACCTCTATGGCACATGTTATAGCTTCTGAAACAGGTTCAGAAATTTTTGAACTAAACGCTTCTGATTTACGAAATAAAAACAAGCTGAAAGAAGTTCTAAAGCCTGCAATGGAACAGCAATCTTTAGTCAATAGGCAAAAATTAATTCTTGTCGACGAAGCTAATGGAATTACAGGAACAGACCGTGGAGGAGTTCAGGAACTTGCAAGACTTGTGGATGAATCAGAATATCCGGTAATAATAACAGTAAACGACCCATGGATTAAAAAGCTCTCTCCTTTAAGAAAAAAATGCGAGATGGTACAGATGAAACAACCTTCTTCGGAAACCATAAACAAGATTTTGAATGGAATTATGGAAAGAGAAAATTTCCATCTTCCGGAAGCAATAGTGGATAAAATAGCAAAAAACTCCAGAGGGGACATAAGGGCTGCAGTAAACGATTTACAATCTGCTTCACAACTAGAAAATCCTTCGGATGTTTTATTCGACGAAAGAAACAAAGACGAAAGCATATTCAATGCATTACAAAAAATCTACAAGGAAGAGCCTTCAAAAGACTCTCTTTGGGTTTTTGATTCAGTAGACATGGACTTAGACGAAATAAAATTATGGATAGAAAAAAACACTCCTTACGAATATCAAGGTAGAGGACTCGAAAAATCCTTTGACCTAATTTCTAAAGCAGACATTTTCAAGGGCAGAATACACAAAAGACAACATTGGAGGTTCTTGGTTTACATCAATGCACTTTTAAGTTATGGAATCGCTTCAATTAAAGAAGAACCTAAAGAGGACTTCACAAAATACAAAAAACCAACAAGAGTCCTCAAAATCTGGATGCACAATCAAAAAATGGCTAAAAAGAAAACCATTGCCGAAAAATATGCTTCTCAAACCCACATAAGTTCCAAAAAAGCAATGAGGGAATTCCCACTAATAAAACAAATAGTTTCCTCGGACGAAAAAATGCAACAAAGACTCAATCTTGATAAAGACGAGTTAGAATTTCTAAAACAATAATTATCTAGCCATTTCTACTACTGTTTCTACATGATCTGTTCCCGGGAAGATGTCAAAAACCTTGACAGATTTTATTTCGAACCCCTCTTGCTTAAATTCTGGAAGTTCTTCAGAAAGTCTTTTTGGATTACAAGATACGTAAATTATGCTTTTGGGTTTTACTTTCAAGATCTTTCTTAATGCTCTCAGGTTAATCCCTGCTCTCGGAGGGTCAACAATTGCAGTGGTTTCCTCTTCAGAATATATTAAATCGAGCCTGTCCAGCTTTTTAGTTTCTAGAGCATGGGCTTCTAAGTTTTCAATTAGGTTTTTCTCAGCATTTTTTTCTGCCAATTCCACCGAATCTTTGTCCACTTCATTTAAAACAACTTTATCGAAATATTCAGAACAAGTAATTCCAAAGACTCCTACACCTCCATAAATATCCAAAAGAAGTTTGTTTTTATGTTTCTCTGCCAAGTTTCTTACATGTTCAGTCATCTTTTCAGCAACTTCCGAGTTGACTTGGAAGAAGCCTTGAGAATGGAAATGAAACTCTCTGCCCAAAATTTTTTCTTTTAAGAACTCAGAGCCTTTCAAAACCTCAAACTTTTTTGTGACACTTGCTCCACTGTTTTTCTTAACATGACCAATAAGCACATTTTCTGCCGATGATTTTTCAGAATACTCTTTCACAAGCTCTTTCGCTTTTTCGAGATTTTCTGCATTTTGATTCAAAACGATAGTTACAGTAGAGGTCAAGGAAGTTGCTCTTATGACTGCAAACATGAACTCTCCCTCTTTCTTTACAAAATCGAACGCCCTAAAATCTTCTTTATCAACAAAAAATTCGCGGATTTCTTCCATCAAGAAGTTTATTTTTTCATTAGCCAAATCGCTTTGCTTATAGTCAAGAACTTTCCACCACTTTCTCCTCTCTTTTAATCCCAATCCTTCAGGGTGAAAAGAGAAATCCATCCGATTACGATAGTTCTTCTTTGGCCCTTTAAAAACCCCTATTTTTTCTTCAGGAAAATCGACCCAATCTGAAATTTGTTTTTTCTTTTCTTCAATTTCTGTCATAAAAATAAAAGCCTTAACCACATGTTAAAAGGCTTTCCCTATTCACACTTAACAAAACTCAAAATAATTCTTCTTTCTCTACGAGGGCCGTCGAATTCACAAAGAAAAATATGGACAATTCCTTTTTCAGAAGGGATGTTTTCTTTAACTTTTTCCGTTATGTCCACAAGTTTCTCTCTTTCTTTTGTTTCAATAGAGATTTCCATAGTTTAAGGAAGGTTTGCAGATGTTTCTTGAGTTTCGTTAGATTCGCTAACTGTCTCTGTAGAAGTGGCTTCTTCTCCTTGGGTCAATCCGCCACTCATTCCAGGAACTTGATAATTGCCATCTTCATCAGGTTCGATTGAAACCAAATAGTTTCCTGCCATGTAGCCGGATTTAGTAACATAGAAAGGCAAAGTTTCTCCTTTGTACATTAGCTCAACTCTGTAAAAGTAATTGTCTTTCTCAGAAACTTTCACGTCACTTACAGCAGTCCCCTCAATTCCATAATGCTCGTAAAAGCTTTCGACTTTTTCTCCGACGTTTTGTATGTTGACATTTTGGTTTTGTACCCCGTCTGATTCAAAAACGCCTGCCAATAGTATTATGACCAAAATTCCCAAAACTATTGTAGAAAGTATCCATGGATTATGCCTTATTCTGTGAGTAACTGGAGACTCTGGGTGGTGTTCTTCGTTGCTAGAACCTGTTTCTTTACCCTCTTCAACTTGGTTCTCTTCTTGAGAATCCTCTTTTTTGTTTTTTTCCTCGTCTGAAACCATAGAATATCAAACCTTCAACTTTTTATAAATGTTTTTAGGTTTTATCACAATAATTAAAAACTTCTGGGATTTCGTTTTTGTAATGGCTTATGACATGATTATTGGTCGTGATAAAGGCGACCGGGAAGAATTCGGAAAAAGAGGTTTGATTTATCTTGGGAAAGGATATGTTACAATGGGTAGATATACTTCCCTTAGCAATAAAATTTTCTTAGACGTCGTTAGGACTCATGTAATGCTCCTTTCAGGTAAAAGAGGATCAGGTAAGTCCTATACAATAGGGGTTATAGCGGAAGAGCTTTCAGATTTGCCAAAAGAAGTTTCCAAAAACATTGCTCCAATAATTTTTGATACAATGGGAATTTATTGGACAATGAAATACAAAAACCGTAAAGACAAAGAGCTTCTCGAAGACTGGAATTTACAAAGCAAAGAGTTGCCTGTAAAGGTGTTTGTTCCTGAAGGCCATTACCAAAGCCATATTGATGAAGGAATCCCTGTAGATGAAGGATTTGCTTTAGATGTTTCAGGAATGGAGGCCGAAGACTGGATTTTAACTTTTGGTTTGGACTTGATAAATCCTACGGGAGTTTTAATTGAAAAATCAGTCCAAAAACTTAAGGAAAAAGGAGGGAGGTTTTACATTGATGACATTTTGAAAGAGATTGAACGAGATGAGAGAAGCGAACAAAAAACAAAAAATGCCGCAATAAGCTTGTTTGAAGGAGCTCAATCCTGGGGGATTTTTGCCGAAAAAGGCAAAGAACCAACAAGAATCGAAGACTTGGCCACCGGAGGTAAGACAACTGTTTTGGACTTAAGCGTTTATCGTTCTATCGGAGCATTTAACGTTAGAGGGCTAGTAATTAGTATAGTTTCAAGGAAGCTTTTCGAACAGCGAATGGAAGCAAGGAAAAAAGAAGAAATAAACTCGATTGTCCAAAGGTTTGACGTAACAAGCGGTCAAGAAGAGAAAGAAATGCCTCTAATTTGGATGTTTATTGATGAGGCTCACGAGTTCCTTCCTTTAGATGAAAAAACTGTGGCAACAGATTCATTAGTTCAACTTTTGAGAGAAGGTCGACAACCCGGAATTTCAATGGTATTAGCAACTCAGCAGCCAGGGAAAATACACCGAGACGTTATGACACAATCGGATATTGTTTTGTCTCACAGGGTAACTTCGGAACAAGACCTAAAAGCTTTAGGCTATATTATGCAAAGCTACATGACAGAAGGAATTAACGATTACATGAACAATCTTCCAGACGAAAAAGGTTCTGCTATAATCTTAGACGACAATTCAGAAAGGATTTACCCGATGAGAATCCACCCAAGAGTGAGTTGGCATGGAGGAGAAGCTCCTATTGCCATAAAGCGAGATGACGAGCTATAATTGGGGCATTCAAAAGACTTTTAAAGAACTGTTACTCTTTAGTTAACATGGAAAATAGTTACGAAGAAGTCTCAGAAGGTGCGAAATTTGGTGAACAAGAGAAAAGCAGGTTAGCTGAGAGACTTATTAAAAAAAACCAATCGGAAAGAAGCCTACTAGATGAGGCGAGGTTTTTGTCTAGAGGCATTCACCAAGAAGGGATCTATAGAATGTCTCTGAATTATGAAGAGTCCGTTTCAAGAGAAATGGATGAAGAAGCAAAATACATATTTGATGAAATAGTTAGTACATACAAAACTAAATAACCTTAAACTCAACTCTCAACCTCAACCTATAAGGAGCAACTTCGCCTGCTTTTTTTGTTTTCAAAATTCTGGTCTTTTTTCCTGATTTTTCGGCTACTTCTTTTATTGAATCTTTTATCCATTCTCTATAGCCTTCATCACAGAAACCGTAGTAGATTATTTTAGTTCCGCTTTTACTAAGCTTAAATGCATGTTGCAAAAAGGAATCTTTTAACTGAGGCCTAGGCATAACAATTACATCAAATTTATCATATTTTTCTTCTAAACGGGAGCAGGCTTTTTTTATGTCTCCCTGAACAACATCAACTTTGTCTTGGACTTTGTTTAATTCAACATTTTGTTTTGCATAAGATGTAGCCTGTCGATTTATTTCGTTGGAAACAACTTTCCCGGGTTGAGAATTTTTTGCTATAACTATTGAAAAAGGTCCAACACCAGCAAACATAACTAAAACTTTGTCACCTTTCTTAATCTTCGAGGAAATTTCTTTTCTTTCATTGCTTAACCTAGGAGAAAAATAACACTCGTCTATATTAAATCTAAAGGAACACCCGTTTTCTCTGTAAAAAACTTCTTTGTTTTTCTCGCCAAGAATGTGTTTTGTTTGCATCTTTCGCAAACGCCCTTTGAATTTGTCCGCTTTTTCAACGACAGTTTCAACCCCTTTATGCTTCTCCGTAATTTTTTTAGCAAATTCTTCTTTCTCTTTTTGCTTGGTTCCTTCAGGAAATTTCACTAAAGCAATATTTCCCATAACATCGAAAGACCTTCTTTCCATAAATCAAATCAAAGAAAATTTTAATTTAAATCTTTGTTTTTAAATCCGCAAAATGCGGACCGTTTACGGAAGCAAATTTTCAACATCTTGAAATTACGATCGTACTGAAAAACCACTTTTTCCATGGTTTCCCACCGTATAGAAGTTTTTATAAATCCTATTTCATTGTTCAAGGCATGTTAAAAAAGAGGGTAAACTTGCTTATATCGTTCGTTATAGGAATTTTTGCGACTTTTCTAGCCAAAGCACAAATTTATGGAACTCAACCAAGAGGAATTGGAAATTTTGGTAATGTAGAAATCGTGGGAAGTTATATTAGCGGAGATTTGATAGTTTGGGGTTCTATATTCTTGATTCTTTTTGCGGTCCTTAATTTTGCAGTGGGGAGAACTCCTTTAGGAAAAAATAAAGGAGGAGCGGTGGTTATTGCTTTAGGTTTGACAACCCTCTCTGTTTACGGTTTAATGAGGTCAGGATTTAACCTAGGTAATGCAATGGGAACCGTCGGCTTTACTAATGTAGGAGCATATTTGCCTATGGTTTTGGGAGGGTTTTTCTTAATCTTTACTGTTTTCATGATTGCTAAACGAGGATGGAGAAAAGGAATCGCGGACGTATTTTGGATAACTGGCCTTATTTTAATGATTTCAAGTCTGACAGCGCTTGTTTATGAAAGGTTTGTCGTTTTTGTTGCAGGCGCAGTCCTTTTTGTTTTGGGTTTAATTTTGCTCAAGATTTTTAACGATATAGAAAAAGGGAACTCTGGAGGGTTTAAAAAATTCTTTTGGGCATTGCTCATTTTGGCAGCGATATTTTTGGCCTTGTGGTTTCTTTTTGAGTTTTGGAACTGGCTTTTATGGTTAGGGGCCATAATCATCGGCTTTCTTTTACTTCTTTGGTTGATTAGCAAGATGAGCAACATGAGCGGAAAATCCATACAAGGGCTATTTATTTTGTTAATAATTGTTGCAGGCCTTATCGGAATGTTTTACGCCCTTTCTCAAGTACCATGGATTTTGCTAGTTATTCTCGG
>JBDGRI010000001.1:0-1029 GCA_042218235.1 Candidatus Pacearchaeota archaeon | reverse complement strand
AGAAAAAAGGGCATAAATAAACTCAAGAAGGAGTTAAAAAAGAAAAAAGAAGAATATGAAAAAGGCCTAAAAAAAGCAGAAAATGCACATAAAGAGGCAACGAGGCTAGGTTGGAGCAAGGCGGGAATTAAGCCTCGTAAAGGAGAATCCGAAAAGGAACACAAAAAGAGAGCTAGAAAAGCTTCCGAAAAGTACAAAGAGTGGTACAGACAATATAATAAAAATGTGAATTTGGAGAAAGAAATTAAACAAATTGAAAATAGGATAAACCATTTGCAAAAACAGGTAGATAAAGAGGCAAAAAAGCAGAAGAAAAGTCGGAGTAAGAGTAAGAAAAAGAAAAAAGGTTTCAGAGGCAAAGCTAGAGCAAGAAAAGCAAGGATGAATACTAAGAAAAAAGCAAGAAAATCCAAAGAAGGACTAAAAAATAAAGCTAAAAAGGCAGGAAATAAGGCAAAAGCAATGGGGAGGCTAGTAAGAATGAAATCAAGAAAAAACAAGGGAGAGATTTAGTAACATCTAAACAAAAACCACATTAGGCCCAACGCCATTTCTTGCTAAATAATCTGCATAAACGGCTGCAGTTTTTTGCGTATTCTCTTCGGCTTTCTTTATTTTTGATTTTTGTTTATCAAAGTATTGTATGTTTTCCTCTAGCGGTTGCATTTTTCTCTCATAACCTTTGATTCTTTTATTTTCTCTACGGCCATTTAACCAAAACTTTCCTAGTTGATATGCTTTTGCTGTTTGATAAACTCCTTTTTTAGCATCATTTGCCAAGCCTTCTCCTAGTCCTTTAACATCATCCCAGTCAAATTGGCCTCTGAAAGAAGATTTAACAGCATCAGCTAATTTAGGCAAAATTCCTTTGCCTTCTGTCTGTATTCTATAGTTAGCCAAATTTTTCATGTTCATATAATGGTCTTTATGGGCTTGGTAGTTTTTTTTATGCCTATCGGCCTCTTGTTTGTATGCTTCATACATCTTGTTGTTTATGTTTAGATATTTGTCTATGCTCTTCTTATCTTT